>CALBKX010000031.1 GCA_937895935.1 uncultured Clostridia bacterium | reverse complement strand
AGAATAACAATATCATTGAATATAAGAATTGTTTCAATGTAGTTAATAAATATTTTTTTGTTGTTTTAAATAACATACATTTTTTTGTTTAACCATTTTATTATTAAAATATGTAATATTAAACAAATCATTAAATGATAAAATAGTTAGTAATACTAAATAAAGTGCTATAATTATTAGAAGTACAATTTTATCAATGCAAGCATCTGCACATATTGAAATCAGTATTTCACCAATCAGTAAATAAATAATCAAAATTTTTATATGTGAATCACAATATTTTTTCATATAAAGTCATAACCAACTTGTTTTCCTTTCCTTTTTTTATAAGCACTTGCAAATGCATCATAGCTAAGTCCTAATGAAGTTGATAAAAGTATACTTTTTAATTTTCTTACGTGTTAAATATATATATTCTACGCGGTTTCTTCAGAACAAATTTTTATTTTTTTAGATTTTGAATCAATTCCATATATATCTATATTGCTAAATGAATTTAGATATGTTTCATAATCTATATTTTGAAAATCATCTTTAAACTGTTCATAAGACAAGTCTTGATAAATCTTTATATAAACTTCTACTGGTAAATTGTATATAATTTTAAATTTCGTAGTGTCATAATCATCAAAATTATCTTTAAAATTAATAGTGGCATCATATCCATGCTTGTAATTGTCAAATAAAATATATTCTAATCCACATTTTTCACACTTAATTTTAATTACAGTCCTCTGCTTACGAAAACAAGATTCATTGCATTCAATCTTTTCTTTGATTTTTCCAAAAAAATTGCGTTTAACATAATATAATTTATTATTAATTCTGATTATTTCATTGAATTTTTGTTTGACATTTATATATTTATCAAAAAATTTGTATGCAATAAAATAATTATGATTGCATTTACATCTAATTTTTAACAATTCATTGTTATTTGATTTTTTCATAGTTTCAGTTATTTCTTCCAAATATTTAGGAACTAACATTTTATACCTCCAACTTTACTCATTAAATTTAAAAAACAAACCACCTTGTAATAAATCGTAAAGCATCTATAGTTAAGCCATTGGTAATATGAGAATATTGTCCCATCATTCTATTAATTTTAGCCACCTGATTTGTATATGTTTGTGTACTGCTAACAACTTCAACAACTCTTAATCCATTTTTAGTAACTCCGGTTACATCTGGTCTATATCCTTTAATACCTAACCCTTTACTTCTATTTAAATGAATTTCACTATATCTCCCAACAGCAAGTGACATTTTTCCAGTTTGAACATTACTAGCAAATTGATGAAATAAAGAACCCGTTTTTTGTGCGCTACCAACAATTTTTAAACTTCCAGTAGCAATATTAATTCCAGACGTTGCAGCACCAGTAATGCCACCTGTAATTGCCCCAATCATAAATCCATCAGCTGCGCCTTCAAAAACACCATTCAATCCATT
>CALBKX010000030.1 GCA_937895935.1 uncultured Clostridia bacterium | reverse complement strand
TGTCATAAAGTGTGCTACCTGTTGTGATTGGAAGGTTTGCAGGAGCCATTTTTGGTGTTTTTAACTCCTCAATTTTATTTGATGAGCCAAAGTTGAGCATATCAGAATAATTAGTTACGTTTACCATATTGAATGATGAAAGGTTAAGTTGTTTTAAGGATGTACAACCTTTGAACATATTATTCATATATAACGCTTTACTAGTTTTGAAACTTGATAGGTCAAGTGTGGTCAAGGATGAACAACTAGAGAACATATTCTCTAAACCTTGTACTTTGCTAGTATCAAAATTAGACAAATCAAGTGAAGTCAATTTTAAACATCTAGAAAACATATTACCCATATTAATAACATTTTTTGTGTCAAAACTACTTAAATTAAGCGAAGTTAAGGATGAACAATTTGCAAACATTATTCCCATTTGTTCTACATTACTTGTGTCAAAACTACTTAAATCAAGTGAAGTTAAATTTGAACAATTATAAAACATATATGTCATACTTTTCATTTTTGATGTATCAAAATTGTTAAATGTAATTGAGGTTAAACTCATCGACCCGCTATTAACACCGAACATAAAAGGATCTAAAGTGTTGTTATTTTCAGGGGCTTCAATTGTCCCTGCCCATACAAAGGCAATGTCAGTTGCTACTTTTGGATTTTGATATACTTTTATGCCAGTTGAAAGAGTGCCAAATAAATGATATCCTTCTGGTGCTCTTTTTTCAAAAGCTATTTTTGTTAAATCTTTTGCATTGATAGTTTGAGAAATATAGGCACCAGAGGCCACACTATTTTCAAAAGTCGCTATTTCCGTTTTCCATGTAGTTGGGAATGTTACATTTGCTGGAACTTCGGTTGTGTATGTTCTACTTTCAGAAAGACCCGCTGGAACTGATGTTACCACTTCACCATTGTAGTAAAGCGTGCTACCTGTTGTGATTGGAAGGTTTGCAGGGGCATTTTTTGGGGTTTTGAGTATTTCTATTTTATTATCCGTGTCAAATTTGAGCATATCGCCAGTATTTCCCACTTTTGACATATCAAATGATGAAAGGTCAAGTGATGTTAAAGCAGGATTTCTAAAGAACATATTGCTCATTGATGTAACTTTGCTTGTGTTAAAATTGCTTAAGTCAAGTGTGGTTAATTTCAAACATTGAGAAAACATCCATCCCATGTTGGTTACATTTGATGTATCAAAGTTTGAAAGGTTTAGGCTTTTGAGTTTTGCACATGCTCCAAACATTGTGCCCATATCGGTTACTTTTGAAGTGTTAAACATTGATAAGTCAAGTGATTTTACCCAGCATTCTTGAAACATACTATTCATTTTTGTCACATTGCTTGTGACAAAACCATTTGAAAAAGTCAAACTTGTTAAAGCATGAGTAGCTTTAAACATTTCTTTCAATGATGTTGCTTTACTTGTGTTAAAATTTTTAAGATTTGCATCTGTTAAAGCACCAAATCCTCTAAACATTCCTTCACAACATGTTCCCGCATACATAACTGCTGGTGTATAAACGACAATTTTATAAAGATTATCTGTTTTGATTGCATACGCTTTTACATCAGTAACGTTTGATGAAAGTGTGTCAGGGACATTTGAAGTTGCATCTTCAGCACCAACACTGACTGAAGTTGACTTCCCTGTTTTTGCGTCAAAGCCAACAAAAGTTGAATGATTATAACTTGACAGGTCATTTACAAAATCAACTGAAGATATGTTTGTGCTGTTAGCACCAAAAGTTGTGGAGAGTTTATCCTTCCAATCATTTGCTAAATAAGCTGGATTTAGGAATGAAGTTGGGCGGAACCTAAACTTTATTTTAAAGTTGCTTAGCGACAACGCTGATGTTGCAGTAAGACCAAATTTTATTGAAACAGTGCCACCTTTTGACAAAATTCCATTATAAGGAACATTTACATATGTTGAATTAGTTGAAACTGAAACTCCATCAGAAAGGGCATCTGGATATTCAATCTCCATAAATAAATCGTTTTCAGTGTCTAAATTTTGAAAACTTAAAGCAAATTCAATATCTTTAACATTAGAAGAATCTTGATAGAACGAAAGAGAGTCAAAATTCATTACACTTTCGGTTATTTCTACCCCATCCACACTAGCAACAAGCCTTGAAACTGGCTGGCTTGATAAAGCATTGTCAACATTTAGGTTGTTTATTGAACCTGTTATGCTAACAAGAGCTTGATGTTTTGAGTAACCTAAATTACCACTTACGTTTAATTGAACATTTCTAATTGAATAAACGCCAATTGTTGCTGTTATTAAACATAAGCAAAAAGCTACAATTATAAACAAAATTTTAGGTTTTTTCATTTGATTCTCCCTTTCATTATTATTTTAATTAAAATTAAATTAATAATTCAATTTGATACAAAAATAATTGTTTGATTGCATAATAAAACGCAAGCATATCATATAGTACGAATATATTATATAGTTAAGGCTGAAATCTGTCAAATATTGTTTTCTATTTTTCACCAAATTATTACTTTTTTTGCACAAAAACTCAATTTTAATTATTAGAGTCAAAATAAACCGCTATAGTCAAAAATATTATTAGGTTAACCTCTCCGTCAAACTTCGTTTGACACCTCCCCTTGGCAGGGGAGGAAAATATTGATTAAGCAAATAGTCCGCCAAGGAGAATTAGATTACATTTATGCTAAACTATTGTGGGTTGCTTTAGTAAAGTTAACCTCTCCGTCAAACTTCGTTTGACACCTCCCCTTGGCAGGGGAGGAAAAT
>CALBKX010000029.1 GCA_937895935.1 uncultured Clostridia bacterium | reverse complement strand
TTAAAACATCTTAAAACATCTTAAAACATCTTAAAATATCAAAAATTTATTAAAATATCAAAAATTTATTAAAATATCAATAAATTAAATTATTAAAATATTAAAAAGATTTAAGTAATTCAATAAATTAAGTTTTTTATATATTTCAATAAATTAGAGTAATTTTGAGATAATTTTATAAAAAAGGATGACAAAAATATTTTTTGCTTTCAATCGTTTGTATTTATTGCTTGTAAGTGTAACAGAGTTTTTTATGTCATTTTTAATAAAACTTAATTGCTTAAATATAAATTTCTTGTCATAGCATAAACAAGTGTTTTCAAAATTCAAGAAAAAAGACCTGTTATCAAAATTGCAAGTACCTATGCTTGCAACATTTTCGGTAATCAAAACTTTTGAGTGGATAAAATTTGGATAAAGATATATTTTTGCTCCAGCATTAAGCAATTGTTTTAAATGATACAATGTCGCTCCATACACCATTTTTTTATCTCCTTTTTTGGGAATGATGATTTTTACATTAACACCTTTTAGCATAGCATTTTTAATTGCATTAATCATTTCTGATTTAACAATAAAGTATGGGGTTTCAATGATAAGATATTTCTTGCAAGAATTAATAATGTTTAAATATGTTTCATAAATGGCGGGTTTTTCCTTTTCAGGTCCACTGTTTAGAACTTGTAAAGTAATATTATTTTTGTTACTTATTTTAGGGAAATAAAAACTAATTTGTTCTTCGTTAAAGTCTTGTTTACTGGAAATTAAATAGTCATTAATAAAAATATTTTCAATCGGATAGATAGCGCTTCCTATAATTTTTATTTGAGTATCTCTCCAAGGTTTTAAATGTTTACTTTTGCCCATATGGTCATTTCTTAAATTGATTCCCCCAGTGTACGCCAACTGTCCATCAATAATGACTATTTTGCGATGATTTCTGTAATTTACTTTAAAATTAAAAAATTCTCTTTTTATAGGACTAGGGAAAAATGGATAAACGTTTATATTGGCATCTTTTAACTTTTCCCAAAATTTGTTGGAAGTTTTTTTGGAACCAAATGCATCATAGACAATATTAACAACAACTCCTTGTTTTGACTTAATAATTAATTCATTAGCAATTATTTTTCCCGTTTCATCGTCTGAAAATATATAAAACTCCATATTGATAAAATATTTAGCTTTTTTTATCTCTTTAATTAAATCAAGCAAAAAATCCTGACCATTTAAAAATGTTTTAATAAAATTGTTTGTATAGGCTTTGCTTCCAAAATTTTTATTAGTGAATTTGTATATTGAGTTTGTCAAATTAGTATCATTATTTTTTAAATAATCAATTTTTTTTAAGTAATTTTTTGTTTTCAATTGTTTTATAATTAATTTTTGTTTAGCTTTAAATTTTAAAGCATTGCCAAAAACAATATAGGCAAGGAAACCAAAAATGGAAAAGATATATATAATAAAAAACCAAAAAATGAATCTTTTAAAGTTTTTTATTTCATAAAATGCCATAAAAATAACTAAAATTGTATTTAAAATTATAAATATTTTTAAAAAAGTATTCATATTTATTATTTTTTGGAAAAATATATAAAAAATTCATTTAAAGCGATATAGTCTTACTGTTGTTTATTAAAAGTTTATTAAACGCAAAATCAGCATTGCCTATTGACAAACAATAGTATGTAAGTTAAAATATTAATAAAGGCAAGCAGGGGATAATATGAAAAAAAAGATTGAGTTATCTAAAGATGAAAAATTATTTTTTATTTATAAATATCTTGGTTTAAAACAACGATATGAAAAATCTAAACGTGCAAGAAAAGTGTTTGGCATTTCTAGTATAATATTTGCACTAGCAAGTGGCGTGTTAGGTTTATTTAATTTTACTGCTGCATACTATACTTTGTTTTTTGGAGCATTGGTTATAGCACCAACAATTTATTTAATGACTGGGAAAGTACATGATATTATAAATGAAATTACTACTGATAGAATCACTTATAGACGTTTCAAAAAAATGCTTAAATCCGGTGAGATAGATAAGTTGATTGAAGAATATAATAATTCATTAAACGTACCAAAAACACTTGATGAAAAGTTAATTGATACAAAAACAAAAAAAGATAAAACTTATGAACAAAAAAATGAATTCAGTTTTTTATTAAATGATAAAAACAATGATTTAAGCAGATAAACTGAAATTAACTATGGAATTAAAAACATCGTATATAAGCGATGTTTTTTTTGGTCAATATGAAAACGATACAATAAATCAGAGTGTATTCAATAAAAAAACGAGCTTTTAAAACTCGTTTTGGTGCCGATGGCCGGACTCGAACCGGCACGGTATTGCTACCGAGGGATTTTAAGTCCCTTGCGTCTACCATTCCGCCACATCGGCAAATTATTTTGGAGGTACCTCCCAGATTTGAACTGGGGATAAGGGTTTTGCAGACCCTGGCCTTACCACTTGGCGAAGGTACCAAATTTAGCATACGCAAGATTTGAAAAATCCTAACATTTCCTCTTTTTGTTTATTTAAAGTAGAAAGGCGAGAATTATTCGCGCCTACTTCCAAAAAAAATTTCTGGAATTCACATACGGCAAATGTCACGTATGGTTAATGGAGCGGAAGACGAGATTCGAACTCGCGACTGCTCCGAAAAGTCAACTAATTTTTTCGTTTTTGCTATAAATGAAGCAAAAACATCAATTTTAAGTTGCTTTTCTTTGCTCCCCAAAAACAACAACTGTTTTCGGGGACCCCATACGGCAAATGTCACGTATGGTTAATGGAGCGGAAGACGAGATTCGAACTCGCGACATTTGCCTTGGCAAGGCAACGCTCTACCACTGAGCCACTCCCGCATAAGTAATTTTGTCAAAAATTTTTATTTGCCTTGACAAGCAAATGGCAAGAAATGGTTTACTCCAAAGCACTGCCCACATTCCAATTGCCGTAAAGCAAGGCAACGCTTTTGTGACTTGAGCCACTCCCGCATAAGTAACATATTTTTTTTCTACTCAAATTGTTACTCCGTTAGTATACATAGTTTTATTTACATTGTCAACAATTTTTTTAAACATTTGCAAAAAACGCCTAAATTTTAAAATAAGTTTAAATTTTGTTATTGATAAATTAACAAAAGTGATATAATTAGTTGTAGAGAAATAAATATGAATTGGTTATTTGATAAAAATATAGTTTTAACGGGTGCTTCAAGTGGGATTGGTAAAGAACTGACTATAAAATTAATAAAAAAATATCATTGCAAAATTATTGGCATTTCAAGAACAGAACAAAATTTAATAAATCTAAAAAATGATTTAAATGAGTTTTCTGATTATTTTGATTATTATGCAATGGATGTTTGTTTAAGCCAAAACTGGCATAATTTAAATGAGCATTTGCTTGAAATAAATTTTCAACCTGACATTTTGATAAACAATGCAGGAATCATGATGCCTTTTAGTTCTTTTTCAAATATAAATGAAAATGATATTGATAAAGTTTTTAAAACAAACTTTTTTTCCGCCATTTATTCTATTAAAGCATTAATGCCTTTGCTTCAAAAATCAAGTAATCCTGCGATTATAAACATAAGTAGTGCTGCCGCTTTGTGTTGTATGCCGGGTACATCTATATATTCGGCTAGTAAATCCGCTCTTGAAACATTTAGTGAAATTTTACATTGTGAATTAAGGAAAAAAGTGTATGTCTGTACAATTATGCCTGGATTTACCAAGACCAATTTATTTAAGAATAAAGAATTTGGAAATGAAATTATAAATTGTCAAGATAAAAAAATAGTTGACAGATTTAGTATGTCTGTTGATAAAATGTCAAACAAAATTATTAAAAATATAAAGCATAAAAAAGCAAGAGCCATAATCGGATTTGATGCAAAAATGCTAAATATTTTGTATAAGTTGATGCCACAAAATAGTGGAAATTTGGTTGGTAAAATATTAAAGAAATCGAAATTGGATTCATTTAAAAATATTTGGAATTAAGTAAAATTAATGGAAGCCCCTGCTTTAAAAAAATAGCAAAACGAAAACCCGCAGATGCGCTTTCATATACATTAAAATTTTAACTTACTATAAAATTCATTGTTATTTTTATTGAATTTATATATCACATGATGTATAATATCTTTGGTTATGGAAAGTAGAGTGCCACTTGCGGAACGTATGCGTCCTCAATTTCTTTCTGAATTTGTCGGACAACAGCATATCATTGGAAAAAATATGCTTCTTCGCCGAGCCATTGAAATGGGTGAGGTTGGAAGTTGTATTTTTTATGGTCCGCCGGGGACAGGGAAAACCACCCTCGCGAATATTATAGCAAACAATATGAATGGTATATTTAGAAAACTCAATGCGGTTTCAAGTGGAGTAAGTGACGCAAAAGAAATAATTGCTGAAGCCAAAAAAAATAAAATACAATTTGGCAAACAAACTTATTTACTTCTTGATGAATGTCATAGGTGGAATAAATCACAAAGTGATTCAGTTTTATCGGCTATTGAAGACGGGAGTATTGTTTTTATTGGTTCAACAACTGAAAATCCGTTTACAAGTATGACCAGAGCTATTGTATCGCGTTGTAGAATTTTTGAGTTTAAACCAATACAAGATAGCGATGTTATTGAATGTTTAAAAAGAGCAATTACAGATAAAAATAAAGGTCTTGGAAACTTAAACTTAATTGTTAAGGAAGATGCACTTAAACATTTTGCTTGGGCAAGTTCAGGTGATGTAAGAATGGCATTAAATTCTCTTGAACTCGCTGTAAAAACAACTGAAAAAAATTCTAATGGGGAAATTGTTATTGATTTACAGGTTGCTGAGCAATCAATACAAAAAAAAGCTTTATCTATTGACGAAACTCAATATTATGATATACTAAGTTCGTTCTGTAAAAGTATTCGAGGTAGTGATACTGATGCTGCATTATATTATAGTCAACGTTTAATACTAGCAGGCTGTGATCCAATGCTTATTGCAAGAAGGCTTGTTGCACATGCTTCTGAAGATATTGGAATGGCCGATAGTAATGCTTTGCTTTTAGCTACTTCAGCAATGTATGCAGTTGAAAAAATGGGAGTGCCTGAAGGATTAATTCCTTTATCGCATGCTATTATTTATGCCTGTGAAGCAGAAAAATCTAATTCGGTTGTGCATGCTTTAAATTTGGCAAAATATGATGCTGAAAATGTTATGGATGACAATATTCCAAATCATTTAAAAAATCATCCTAGCATTAATGGACCTAAAGTTTCATATAAATACCCTCACGATTATGGAGGGTATGTGAAACAACAATACTTGCCAGACAAGTTAAAAGATAAAATTTACTATGTTCCTAGCAAAAATGGAAAAGAAAAAAATTTAACACGAAAAAAATTTAAGGAGGATATTTAAATGTTAAAATTTATTGGTACTGGAAGTGCTTTTAATAATGAAATGGGCAATACCGCTGCATTTATAAAAGAGGATGATACTTTACTTTTAATAGATTGTGGTGAAACTGTGTTTTCAAGAATAAAAGAAGTAAATCTGTTGGATGATGTAAAGAATGTATATATTATTATTACTCATAATCATGATGACCATATTGGTAGTTTGGGTTCTTTAATTGCATATTTAAATGAAATTAAAGGTATTATACCTAACATTGTAATAACAAATTCTGAAGAATCAGAAACCCAAGAAAAGAGTTTAAGAGATTATTTAACATCTGTTGGTATAGCAGAAGAAAGTTATGAATTTGTTTACGGCGATATGATGGAAGATGTTTTAACAGATTTGGTTAAAATAGAAGAAATAAAAGTTAAACATTCAAAAATTTTAACATCATATGCAATAGAATTACATTTTAAGAATAGAGTAATTTATTACACTGGTGATCATAACGATCCATCATATTTAAAGAAAATTGCTAAAAAGTTAAAAAAAGATGACATAATTTATACAGATTGTTCACTAAGAGATTACCCAAAACGCATTCACATACTTTTAGACGAACTAAAAGAAATTTTTGAAGAAAAACAACGTGACCAAGTTGTATGTATGCATTTTGAAAATTACAATGCTTATTCTGAAGCAAAACGAGAGGGCTTTAAAGTTGCAAATAAAGAACTATCTAAAGAAGAAATTTTAAAATCTATCGCTAACAGAAAATAAAAAGATGTAAATGTTTGCTTACGCTTTACACTTCGCATTTTTGCCCACCTAAAGTACGGGCGAAAATGCTACGTAAAACTCGCTTAAAGCAAA
>CALBKX010000028.1 GCA_937895935.1 uncultured Clostridia bacterium | reverse complement strand
GACTTTACGTAGCGGTAGTCCGTCACTTGGTGGACTACCAGCGAAGCTCAAAGTGAAAGCAATCATTTACAAATGTGAAATTTCTTCGAAGCAAACTCTTCGCCAAGTGGCTTTATCTCCTCCAGATGTAAATGTTTTGCTTGAACGACTTTACGTAGCGGTAGTCCGTCACTTGGTGGACTACCAGCGAAGCTCAAAGTGAAAGCAAACATTTACATCTGTTTACATCTCATTTATTACTTTTTTCAATTCATTTGAATTTGCAAGTAGTTTCCCTGCCCCTAAAATGCAAGCATTTGGAGCATCTTCGGCAACAAAAACTGGAAGTTTTAGTGTATTTCTTAAATATCTTTCAAGTCCAGCAATAGTTGCAAAACCGCCAGTAACCAAAATCCCATTTTTTGCAACGTCTGCACTGATTTCAGGTGGCAAAATATTCAAAGTTGTTTCAATAACACGTGCTATTTCTGACAAAAGTGGCAAAACCGACATTTTAACGTCAGTTGCATAAACTACAACGCTTGTTGGCACTTTATTGTTTATTCCAACACCCATAACTTCCATATTTGCTGTATCATTAGAGTATAGACTTCCTATTTCTTCCTTCAATTTTTGTGCGGAAGATAAACCTATTTCAACTCCATACTTTGACGAAACCGTGCGAACAATTTGAGCATCAATTGCTTTACCACCCACACAAAGAGTTGCTCCGTCAATAAGAGAACCAAGATTTATAACACCTATATCAGTTGACACCCCGCCAATATCAACCACCATTTGTGCAGAATTAGCAAAAATATTTACTCCACCACCATAGCAAGAACATAAAATTCTAGGAACAAAAACAACTTCATTTATTCCTACGCTTGTAAAAACAGTTTTATAATCTTCTTTTTCCTTATCAGATAAACCTGTTGGATATGGAACTAAGCATTTTAGTTTTGTAAAGATTGATTTTTTAGGGACAACTTTATCAATAAAATATTTAAGTAAAATAATAGCATAATCTGGTGATTTTATAACACCTTCAGAAATAGGGCTAAAAACAACAGTTCGGTCATCTGTTTTTCCTTGAATTTCCCTAGCCTTTGCACCCATAACTTTAACCTCATAACCATTTTCGGTCATTATAGCACCAATTAGTGTTGGTTCTTTTAAAACCAGCCCACAATCTTTCCTATAAATACTTGTGAAAGAGCCACCAAAATCTACTGCTAGCATAATTTCTGACATAAATTATCTTCCTTTTTCTTTTCGTATATTTTAACATCCATAATCAAAATTGTCAAAACATAATTACTTGCATAAAATGATATGGAGGATAAAGGTATGAAATATAAAGTACATAGTACAAACTACACATTTAAACCTTTGAATTTTAATAACAACAACAATTTCTTTGATGATTTTAATTCAAACGTTCCTTTTGGAGATTTTGATAATTTTGGACGCAACAATTGTGGCTGTAAAAACCCTTGTTTTAGACCAGAGCCACCTTTTAATTGCAAACCAAACTTTAAACCACCAATTGGAAATTATCCATTCCCTTGCCCACCACCAAACTTTGGTGATTGTTCTAGGGATAATTTTAAATATTTTTTAATTGGATATTTATTCGGAAGTGGAAAGTAGCTTTTCCCATTCATCTAAGACAGAATTAATAAATTCAAATGCGTTTTTAAAAGTTTCTTCTTTGGTCAAATCGACTCCAGCATCTTTTAACAGTTCGACTGGAGGTTTTGTACAGCCTGATTTTAAAAAGTTTCTATAATTTTTAACTGACTGTTTATATCCTTTTAACATTTTATTCGCAAGGGCTAGTGCTGATATCAAGCCTGTAGCATATTTATAAACATAAAAAGAAGTATAAAAATGAGGAATTCTGCTCCATTCATATTTAAGTTCGTTTGATAAAACCACATCATTTCCAAAATATTTTCTAGCAAGAGTCATATATATTTCATTGATTGCTTCGCAAGTGACATCTTCACCTTTTTCGTACGCGTTATGAACTAAAAATTCAAATTCTGCAAACATTGTTTGACGATAAATTGTTGAGTTAAACATTTTCATTAAATAATCAATATAAAAAAGTTTTTCTTCTTTTGAAACTGCCTCTTCCAATAGTTGTTTTGCTAGTAACATTTCATTCACTGTACTTGCGACCTCTGCAACAAAAATCTCATACCCCGCTTTTGTGCTTGAATTATTATTGTTGGAATAATATGAGTGCATCATATGTCCAAGTTCGTGTGCTAAGGTAAAAACGGAACTTATTGTGTTTTCAAAATTTAGTAAAACAACTGGATGTGCTCCATATGCACCCCACGAAAAAGCACCTGTGTCCTTGTTTTCATTTGGCATAACATCAATCCAACGTTCATTTTTTGCTTTTTGTAAAATAGCGATATAATCGTCACCTAAAATTTTTAATTTATCCAAAACAACATTAAATGCTTGGTCATAATTAAAAACTTTTTCATTTTCTGTTTTTAATTTTGCATTTACATCATAATTATGAAACTCACTTAAATTCAAAGACTTTTGTTTGATTTTATAATATCTATAAAAAACATTATGATTTTTGTTAACCATATCAACAAGTGTTTTATAAACTAAAAAATCTACATTTTCTGAAAATAAAGACTCATCAAAAGCACTGTCAAAGTGCCTAACCTTTGCCAAAGTGCAATCTGTTTTCACATTATTTAAATAATTGCTAGCAAGAGTAAAATTTAGTTTTCCATATCCACCATTTAAATTCTCAAATGCGGTTTTTCTTAAAACACAATCATCACTTTGCAAATACACTGAATAGTTTGCAGTGTTTAAAGGATATTTTTGACCTTTTTGATCCATAACATCTTCAAATTTGATATCAACTGCATCAAGCATATCAAAAACTTCAGATTCCCCACCTATGCATTCAGATAAACTAGACATTAATTTCTCTTCTTGTTTTGAAAGCATATGTGGTTTGTTTTTTATAACGTTTTTTAAAAAAATGTCAAAATCTGCAAAACGCTCATCACTCGCAAGTTTATTTAAATAGTCCTCAGATAAATCATTTATTTCACTAGAAATGAAAGATATTTTTGGTGAAATGTCACTTAAATATTTATCAAGTTTATTTGCTTTATTTTGATAAAAACTATTTTTTGCATCTTCCTTAACTTTAAGTGATGCATACACAAAAAGCCTTGAAACAATTTCATTAATAGTTTTTTCTAAATTTAAACATTCCAATATGTCTTTATCGTTATTTAACTTATCTTCAAATGTCATTAATTTATTATAAAGCGGTTTTACATTTTCAAATTCTATGTCCCATTTTTCATCATTCTCAAAATAATTTGACAAATCCCATTTGTATTTTTCTTCAATTTCAATTCTATTTTTCATAACAAAATCCTTTTTGTATTTAATATATACATATATTATAAAATAATTAATAGCAACTGTAAAATAAATATTGTAGTTTTACTTAAGCCACTTTTTCCAACAAAAGCAGCATTTTTGTTTTGACTTATTTGTAAAGAAAAAAACCAGCAACATTTTGATGTCACTGGTTGTTTCTTAATCTATATTTTATTGGGGATAAAATAAAAGAAAATTTTTGAAAAGCTCATTTTTTGCTTTTGCTTGGCTATATTAACACGTAAAGTTTTATCTGTCAATACCCTTTTTACAACTTTTTGAAAATTTTTTAAACTGGTGCATTGTATAATAGAATGCACCAAATTTTTAAATTTTTAATTCTCAGGGTTTGTAATAAATTTTTGTTTCATTTGAAATTTATTAAAAATACATTAATTTTAATAAACTGTTTTTAGTAAATTTCCCAAGCCATAAAAAATCGCCAAATTGTTTGTGGCGATTTTTTTGTCATTTTACTTTTTCTCTTCTTTCTTTTCGGTTTCGATTACTTTTTTGCCGTTATAGTATCCGCATTGTGGGCATACTTTATGAGGCATTTTAAGTGCGTGACATTCTGGGCACTCAACTAAAGTTGGAGTGCTTGCTTTAAAATTGCTTGAATTACGAGAATTACGTCTTGCTTTTGAAACTTTACACTTTGGAACTGCCATTGTTCTTTCCTCCTAAAAATAAATATATTAACGAGATTATTTAAACTCAAACAATCTGTTTTTAACATTTAACCTTGCCATTATATTAAATAAATTTGCTAATGTCAAGACTTTTAAAGAAATTATATCTAATTAAATTAATTCGTAAGGATTTATCCTATTTTGCATTAATTAAGCTTAAAGCATCTCTTGCAATAACTAATTCTTCATCTGTAGGTATTCTATAAATATGAACCTTTGAGTTTGAGGTGTTTAATTGTTCAACTGTTCCTCTAGGAATTGTTAAGTTTTTGTTTTTATCTAATTCAATTCCCATAAATTCCATATTTTCTAAAACTTTTTCTCTTAATACGGCATCATTTTCACCAACTCCGCCAGTAAATACAATTGCATCAACTCCGCCCATTGCCATAATGTAAGCACCAATAAATTTTTTAATTTGATATGCTAACATTTCTACAACTAATTTAGCTCTTTCATTGCCCTTTTCAATTTCTGCTTCATTATCACGCATATCGCTAGATACGCCATTAATTCCTAAAATACCACTCTTTTTGTTTAAGTAATTTGTGATTTCTTTTAAAGACCAACCTGTTCTATCTTGAATCGCTTCTAAAATTGAAGGGTCAATATCACCACATCTTGTTCCCATTAAAACGCCTGCAAGAGGGGTCAAACCCATTGAAGTATCAACAGAGTATCCATTTTGAATAGCTGAAATGCTTGAACCATTGCCAAGGTGGCAAGTAATTATTTTTAAATCTTTTATATCTTTGCCTTCAAGTGAAGCACATTCGCCTGAAACATAACGATGTGATGTTCCGTGGAAGCCATATCTTCTGATTTTCCAATCAGTGTATGCTTCGTAAGGTAAACCATATAAATATGCTTTTTTAGGCATATGTGAATGGAAAGCGGTATCAAAAACAGCTATTTGTGGTTTGCCTTTAAATAACTCTTGACACGCTTTGATTCCTGAAATATTTGCTGGCATATGAAGAGGTCCAAGAGGGATTAACTCTTCCATTTGTTTTAAATTTTCAGGTGTAACGACAACTGATTCTTTAAAAATTTCTCCACCATGGACAATTCTATGTCCTACAGCGTCAATTTCATCTAGTGATTTTAAAACTCCACATTCTTTATCTGTAAGTAAGTCAAGTACAACTGACAAAGCCTTAGAATGGTCTTTTAAGTCGCCGTCTACTACTTTTTCAATTCCGTTTGCTTTATATTTAACAAAAGAACCAGGAATTCCTATTTTTTCACAATTTCCTTTTGCTAAAACTTTTTCGTTTGTCATATCAAAAACTTGATATTTTAGTGAACTTGAACCTGCATTTACTACTAATATTTTCATTTATTTTCTCCTTATTAATATATTTCTTATTAACTTTTTGTCAAAAAGCATATTTGACCTTTTTAGCAAATTTATTGGCACTGCAAACACGTTATTGCAGTCAGCAAAATGATTTCATCAGGAGTGCAACCTCGTGATAAATCGTTAACTGGTTTATTAAAACCCATTGTAATTGGTCCAATTGCTTTTAAATTGCCAAAGTATTGCACCATTTTATAACATATGTTTCCTGCATCAATATTTGGCATTACAAATATATTTGCTGGCTTTAAAAATTGGATATTAGGCATTTTTACTTTTGCAACGTCCTTATTTATGCTGGCATCAAATTGAACTTCTCCCACAGCATCAACATTTTGATTATTTTGTTTAAAAAGATTGGTTGCATCCTTCACTTTTTGTGTGCTTCCAGAATTTGCACTGTTTAATGTTGAATATGATAAAAATGCTATTTTGGGATTTTTAAGGCCAAGCATTTGAAATTCATTTAGCATACTTTCGGCTATTAAGCATTCCTGAACAGCCGAAGGATTTTCAACCACACCACAATCTCCCATTAAAAAAGCATTGTCCGTTACTGAATTTTTACCTACAAATAAAAAGTAAGATGAAACAAGTCCTTTTTTACTTTTAATTAATTGCAAGGCTGGTCGAAGAGTTTTTGCTGTTGCAACTTCTGCTCCACACACAATCCCGTCTGCATATCCACATAAAACATATGCGTTTGCAAAATAAATTGGGTCTAGCAAAAGTTTTTCCGCTTCATTCAAACTTAAACCTTTTTCCTTTCTTACTAAATAAACTTTATTTGCAAGAAAAGAAAAATTTTCATAGTTCGTTTGATCAACTACTTTAACTTTTTGATAATAAGCACCTAATTTTTCTTTTAAGCTTTCCTTATTTCCAATCAAAACAACCTTTGCTAAGTTAATATCAATAATATTTTTAACCGCTATAATTATTCTGTCAGAAAAATCAGCTTCAGGGAAAACTATTGTTTTATTTAAAACTTTTGCCCTTTGTATCAATTCTTTTTCAATATCCACTCTCATATAATAACTTATAATGAAAAGTATTGTCAAACAAACCAAAAAGTTTTTAAATAACAAGTCTTTAATTTTAGGCTTATTTTTTCTAGTTATTATCATATTAATAGTTATAAATCCCGCAAAGTACGCACAAGTTTCGTTAAATGGAGTTTTGGTTTGGGCAAAAATTTTGCTCCCTTCTCTTTTGCCTTTTTTTATTTTAACAAAACTTTTTTCATCCACTGGAGTTATTAATGACATAACAAAATATTTTTCCAAACCTACTAAAAAATTATATAACTGTCCAAGTGAAAGTGCATATGTTTTTTTAATGAGTGTACTTACTGGTTATCCTGTCGGAAGCAAACTTGTAAGCGATTTACATAAAGAAGGTAAACTCACAACAGCTCAAACAATAAGAACTACTTCGTTTAGCAGTAATTCTGGTCCTATGTTTATTTTAGGCTCTGTTGCAATTGGTATGTTCGCCGATAAAAAAATGGGCTTTGTTATGTTGTTTTCACATATTTTAGGTGCTTTAATTAATGGTCTTGTTTATAGAAATTATAAAATAAAAGAAGAAAAATTGACGGAAAAATCTATCCAAAATAGTCCAGCAAATTACAAAATAGACTTTTCCGAAAGTGTTTTATCTTCAGTGAATTCTATCCTTTTAATAGGCGGTGTAATTTGTTTTACATTTGTGCTTTTAGAAGCATTAACAACCAATCCACTTTTTACATATTTTTTAAAACTTATATCAAAATGTGGTTTAGATTCAAATTTTATTAATGCCTTTATTTGTGGCATAGGAGAAATAACCAAAGGTTGTTTGATGCTTTCAAGCCTTCCTTTAACTAAAATAGCCGCTTATACAATTTGCACATTCATAATTACCTTTGGAGGAATTTCCACTTTTTTGCAAGCAAGAGCATTTTTAAAAGAGGTTGTTCCCGCTAAAATATTTTTGCTACAAAAATTTACTCACGCATTAATCTCTTCAATTATTTGTTTTCTTTTATGTTTAATTATTTAAACGAAGAGCAATAAGTATTATTCTTAATGATAAACAAAAAATTTATAAAATGTGAGCCACAATTTTACAAAAAAAGTAAAATGATATTTTAGTACACCATTTTACTTATTTTTTATAATAATTATAACATCTTTGGAACTCTTAAATTACAAGTTGTTATTAAAAACTACTATTTATTTTATTACATTTTGCCAATATGCCCACTTTAAAGTTGGATAACCATTGTTGATTTTTGTGTCAACCATCCATTCATCTGAATTTAACTTATTTGGCAATCCTCCGCTTTGCAAATTATTAGGTGTCAAATCAAAAGACTTGTCAATGCCTTCTAACTCTGTCAAGTCAACCTCTGCAAAAGTCATTACTGGGTATTTTTCTTCATTAAGTTCAGCCATAAGACTCTTATCACGTGAATCCCAACATTGAAGGTCTTCGCCCCATAAAACTTTAGTCTTTCCCCAATACTTCCAACTTGCAGTAAACACTTTTGCCCAGAATTTTGTAACCAAATCAAATTTAACACCTACACATATGCCGTGGTAATCATTTTTACCACCCCGAACAGCGTAATACTCAGACTTAGAGAATTCACCAAGTGTAGCTTCGCCTGAATCTGATTGTTCATAACCACTATAATTGTAAACAGTTTGCCTTATTTTGCCTTCAATTTTTGTAGGTATAGTTTTATTGTTTTGCTCCTTTAAATAATTAACATTTCCATAACAATTTGACAATTCACTATCTGTTATATCACCCGCTATATTTCCACAACTTGAACCATAAGTAAATAAAATTTCATTTTCTATTTTTGTAACACAGGAAAATACATTTTTCCCTGCATGTTTTAATTTATATGTTATATTAATTTTATATTTTCGGTCACAATAATCTGAAATTAATGTTCCGTTATTGGTGCAATCACTGATTTTAGTTTTATTTTCACACTTTCCACATATCCCACCTATAGAAGCATGAAAATAGGTAAACAATCTATTTTCTTCTATTTTGCCATTTTGTGTTCCATTGTATTGTCCGCCACCTTTTGCGTTATGGTCCCACTTTACAGCATATAAGCCTGATGGAGTGTTTTTACCATATCCGCCATCATTCCCATCAATCCATTTACCCGTTTCGGGATTATTATTTGTAAATGTCATGCAATCATCTAAAAAAACGGCATAATTAAGACTTTGTTGATTTGCCTTTGCGTCAATTTTTCCATTATTTTGGCAATATTGAACCAAACAATTGTTGGCAAGACCAATTATACCGCCAGCATAAACATGAGTTGCATTATCTGAACCTGCAAAAATATCACCATAATTTATGCATTGTTCAATAGTAGACAAATCTGTTCCACCAACAATTCCGCCACAATATGCATCATCCATAAAATCATATGTTATGGATTTAATTATTGCTGAATTGTAACAACGATAAAATGTTGAATAGTTACGTGAAAAACCAACTAAAGCACCTGTCCAGATATTGCCATATCCTTCACACTTTACATTTCCTCCAATAACCATAACATTTGATAAAGTTCCACTATCACAAGTTCCTGCAACTACACCACAAGTGGCATTAATATTATCTTTATTAATTGTTATTGTAATAGTAGGACTTATAAAACTCAAATTTTTAACCTCTGCCCTTTGATCTATTCTTTGAAAAAAGCCAAAATTGCTATCATAAAGTATTGAATTAGAGGTTTTTATTTTTAAATTTGTTATTGAATGGTTGTTACCATCAAAAGTTCCTGAAAAAGATTCAATTGGTGTCCAATAATCACTATCTTTAAATTCAATATCATTCATTAAAATAATGTCTTTATCAGAATAATCTGATTGATTATCATTAAACTTTTGTAAATCTTCATATGAAGATATTTGATATTTACCTTGTAAGTCTTGTGATAAATATTCGTGATTGGATGATTGATCGTTTGTTTCATTTTTATTATCGTTTTGTGAATCATCATTTATTTCAACTTGACTTATCTCGGTTTCAGATTTCATATCTCCATTTTTGTTAAATCCGCAACTTGCAAAAATAAAGCCATTTACAAGAACAAAAATAATTGTAATTATTTTTTTAAACATTTTTTTATCCTCCAAAAATTTGTAATTGTTTGAATTGTTTACACCACAATTATCACTTTTTTTAGAAAAATTTAAGAAATTAAAGATATAATTTTTTAAAATTAAGTTATTTAAAAAGCAGGTTGTTTTATTATTAAAATTTGCAGGTTTTAAATGTGTCGGTTTTCAGTTTTTTGATACTTATAAATAAATTAAAAGAATAAAAACTAATTAAAAATATAAACTTCCTTTTGAGTTCATTATATCTTCTAATCCCCGTTTTGTCAAGAGAGTTAAAACCATATTAAAAAACGCTTGAAATAGTATTTCCTTTTGAAAAGTGAAATTACTTAATAAAATATTAGAACAAGATATTAAATATTAACAAAAAAACGCATTTGTAATTGTTTTTACATAATTCAAATGCGTTTTTTAATTTGAATAGCATAGGTACTATTCTTCGGTAATTTGATTTTCTTCTTTTGATGATTGATCATTCAAAATTTCATTTTGTGTTTGATTTTTATCTGTTTTATTTTGTGTTTGATTTTTTACCTTTTTAGATTGTTTTTTAGTGCTATGTTGATTTACTTTTTTAGTTTCTTTAGTTTGTTTTGTAGTTGATTCTTCTGTTTCTGGTTTTTTTACAATGCCAAAAACAATTAAAACACCGCAAACTGCCATAACCAACTCTTCAACGACCACACTGTTCATAGTATGACCAAAAAGTTTTGCTATTGACACTACAAATAAACCAAAAGCACCTGCAAGAGCAGTCCAAAATCTATAAGACTTTATCAGTTTTTTCATTTTTTCTCCTTGGGCTTTTCATTAAGCACTGTTTAATTTCTGTCACATCTTGTTTAATTTCATCGACTGTACTTAGTTTTGTAGATAAATTATCTATTGTATTTTGGTATTTTGCTTCTCGTTTACGCGAGTCTTTAAGTTCATACACTAAAAGTGCAACAAATAATGCTGCAAATATCCCATTAGTCACTGCGATATTAAAAATGTTATCCCACATTACTCTTGTAATTCTTTTAACAATTTTTCATAATTCACAGGACCTAGGTTTTCTTTATATGCTGAATTACTTGTTAATTCTTTTAAGGCATTTTCTTTGTCAAGACTAGCAAAATAATCTTTTGCAATTTGATATTTTTCGTCACGTTTTAGGGTTTCAATGGTATAAGAACCGTATTTTGCAAAAAAGTTTGCCATATCCTGCTCTCTTGAATAATTTTCCTTTTCAGCATCGCGATTCCATTTTGCCTCTATTTCTGCAATTTCATTGTTATATTTTGTTACAGATTGTTCTTTTTTTGAAATATCCTCATTAATTGAATCAATTTTATCTTGTAACTTGATTGCATATTCAATATCAAAAGCCTTTAAAGCATTATTTTTTTCTAACTCTAAAGTATTTTTTTGAGTATTTAATGAAAATATTTTATCATTTGTTTCGCTAGCCAAAACGGTCAAATCGCTTAACATACGATTATCATAATTGTCAAGTTTATTTACTATTATTGAAGAACGAGCAAGGCCTCTTTTAATTGCATCATTTTTAGCATTTTCTTTTACACTTGCATATGTTTTTTCTATTTGAGATTTTTGCTCTATTTCATTTTCCTTTGCTTTTTTTACTGCATCGGAAATTTGTTGATTTTGCAAATCATAATTAGAGTTTATTTTTTCAATGCCGTTGTTTTTATAGCCTAGTAAACTATTTTCAGCTTTACTTTTAACTTCCTCTTTAGTTGGTGCAACATAATCAATTTTTTGCAAGTTTAAATTTGTTTCTGCCTTGTTCCCAGTTGTGTACTTTTTATCTATATCACTAAATTTATCTAAAACAGATTGTGTTTTTAAAGTGTTATCTTTTACCTTTTGTGTTGTATTGTCATCAAATAAATATTGATACATCTTTGTCTCCCTTTAGGATTATTTTCTTTTGCCTATTTACAAGCATTTTTAATAATTTTTTGTTTATAGTTATCATTTTAATTACCAATTGATAAGGATATTTGAGGGCAAGAAATATATGTTTCTCCTGTATTATTTGCCTCAAACCTTACCTCAATTTGTTCGCCAATCATATTAAGTTTTACTCGTTGCGATGTTTCTTTACCTAAAACTGAAAAACTTTTTTGTTGTTTGTCTGTTTGAATAGTTATTGTGCAAGGAGATTTTGTTTTAATTAAACATTCTTTTATATGTTTAATTTTTGTTGGATAACCCATATTGCTTTTAGGACTAATCCACTTTTTTTGAAGCGGTGTACCAAAAATACAACCATCTTCACACAATTCTCCAAGTCTTGTACTATATTCACCATTAAAGCAAACAGCAACTTTTGCAAATCTTGGATCATCTAAAACAACCATTGAGGCAATATCTACTCCTCTTGTAATTGAAACTTCATTTGTCACAAGATCTAACTCAATTAAAGCATTGTTTATATAACCGCCAGAGTAACTCTCACAACCAATTTGCTCGCCGTCATTAAAATTAAGCCTGCAAGCAAGCAAAAATTTATTCTTAAAATACACCCCACACGCGTTGTTATTTTTCACATCTTTAAATAGGTCATCAATACCCAAATTTAACTTGTGAGCTGAATATCCATCAAATGTATGAATACCATCACGAGTTAAAAGCAAAATTTTGTTTCCGCATACAGTGACAGTGTTTCCATATAACTTAACACTAGACACAAATAGGTGCGAAACACTGAAATCGGTTTGATCCCCATAAGCAGATATTTTTGACACGCCATATTCCCTGAAAACATATACATAGTCATTATACGAAACGACTTTTTCTAAGGTGCCTCTTTCGTCTTGCATTTCAATAAAACCACCACTGCTTAAATCTTCCTTCCAGTCAGTAGGGTCTAAATTGGCAGAAAAAGCAAGTCTATTTCTTTCACCGCCAACAATAGCAAACAGACGCTCATAATGTAAACACATTGAAACAATATGAGGTGCATTTTCTATCTTAGTTAAACCATTATTTACCACATAAGTCCACATACCGTCTTTTTCAGAAGAAAAAATTAGTGTGTCTTTAGAATTTAATCTATAATTAATTGCATTTGGTATCCCTAAAAATTTTTCAGTATTGACTAAAGGATAACTAAAAGGAGCATTGTCATGTATTAAAACAAAATACAATTGTCCCTCCGAGTCAATAAATAAAATTTCATCATCTTGCCTTTCATCATACTGACTATAACACTTATATTTCCAAATTTGTTTTAATGATTTTCCCGGTGTTGTTATTGTTCTTTGTACTTCACTATTTATTTTTGGTAGTGTTAAATCTTTAAAACCATAACCAGTGCAAAGTGCACCTTTTTTTACATTAAAGTTATATGAAATTTTTGCAGATTTATATGGAAGCAATGCCTCATCGGTTTGAGTATCCATACTTTTTTCAAAGTTAGTAAAATTGACTTTTGCGGACACACTACCTTTTCTTAATTTTTTATTGGGATAAAACATTAAAACCACCCTCTTTTTTTAAGTTTTATTTCTCCCTTTTTTCGTTGCAAACTAAATAATGCGTTTTTAAATCTATTTTCCCATAGAGTCGCATCATCATATAACATTTCTAAAAAACAATATTCACTTGCAACACCATAAGCCAATACTCTTGCAGATAATTTACCACCAAAGTTCTCTGCTTGTCCGTTTAAAGTTATTAAAGTCGGATATACCTTGTACGTAACTTCCACCCTAGATGCAAGGCATACTAATTTACTATTGGTTATTGCATATCGTAAAGTTTTTCCTAGTTTTGATTTTACAGAAACAATTTCAAACAGGTTTTCATCAATTTGATTTATAGGGATTGTACCGTCGCTTAAATATAGCTCTTTTGTTTTTAATATAGGCAAATATTCAGTTGCTATCTCCTCTGTTACAAAGTTTAAACAATCTAAAATATTATTTATATCTTTTGTTTCGTTTTTTGTTAAATCTTGGCCATCAGTTTCAAAAAAAGAAGAATTTAAAATTTCTTCTTTTCCAAGATAAATACAAACATCTTTAATTATTTCTTTTGCTGTCACTTAAACAATTCTCCATTTCATTAAGAATTTTTTTTTGCTCTTTTTTTAAAAGGAGGGCATTGGACTCCTCTATTTCCTTTAAATATGCTTTTCGATTTTGTATTTCACTTTTTAACGTATAATCAATCATACGTTCGTCAATACTTTCAAAAGGATAAGTTAAACAATAAACACTCGGTTTAAATTCGTTTTCAAAAAGGTACAACATAAATTTTTTAGTTTTTATATTATAATGAATCTCATATTTATTGTTCCAATTCTTTATTCTTTTAATTATTCCTAAAGCATCACTTTCAACAATAATTTTTTCCACTTTCCCTCCTTTTTTTAAAAAAAGCAAACCATTTGAAGTTTAAAACTTTATGTTATTAGGAATTTTATGAGTTTGTATCGGATTGAGCTCCAGTTGTAATATTATTTGTTACACTTGGTGCAAAAGGATTTGTTACTGTGCTTGAAATACCGCTAATTTTCGCTTGACCATTTGGTTTATCACAAATAAGATCAGCGTATTTAACAAGAGTTGCACTATAAGTAGGGAATCCCATATTTTGACGTATAACTCTACCGTCTTCACCTTCAAGCCATTTCCAATCACACAATTGATGAAGAGTGAAATCATTTGTATTTAATAAATACATAGTATCATCTGCAACAAATCTATCTGCAACAAGAGGTATACCATTGTAAGATATAGCTTTATAGCCACCATCCAACACAGCAATATCAATGTTACGTCTGTATGCTCCAAGATATTCTTGGTATGCACGTCTAACTGCACTTGAACAAGCAATGTAGTTAATTTCTGAACCAGATACTTCATTTAAGAAGTCAATAGCGCTTTGAATTAAACCGTCATTAATTTCTCCAGCACTTGATTTTGTGTATGGAGCAAGCCATGGATAATCTGCTCTTGTAAGTCCGTATAATGTAGTTGAGTCAGAGAAAATTTTTCCAAGACCAGTAATTTCAAAATCTTTAGAATTTTGAACATAAATTTTATCACCTTGAGCGAAAGTAACTGTTGAGTCTTCAACATAGAATTTTTTGTTAACACGGTCAACATATTTAATTCTTACACCACTTTTTGCGGTTACTTTTGCGTTTGATGTATAAGTATCAATAACCATTCCTTCAATTAAGTTTTTAACTGAATCACAAGTTATCGCTTTGCTTGTTGAATCAAAACTAGCAACGGTCGCTAAAAGACCTGAACCATCGCCAAAAAGCATACGTCCAAAGTTAAAAGATGATGCTTTAATTAATCCTTCCATTTCATCATTAAGCAAATTAACAAATGCACCTGCGTTGTTTTCTGACGCACGGATTGCTTTGTCTGATAATTCAATTTTTCCGTATAAGTTTTTTAATTCAGAAACAAATTGAACATAGTTGTTTCCAGCAGCTTTTGGAAGTGCATCATCTTCTGCACCTGCACCAATACCGCCATTAATTCCATAAGGAGCAAGTTTTCTTACCTCTTTGCCCCAAACATCTTTTGTAGATTGTTTAATTTTACCAAGTAATGGGTTTGCGTTAATGTTTAATTGATTTGCTACTACACCCAAATATACTGTTTTAAGAGCGCTTTCTGCGCTTGATAAAGTTACCATATTTTATCCTTTTAAGTTAAACATTTTTGCCACCATTTGTTTTGCTTCTTGCATAGTTGTAGGTTTTTTTTCAACATAAGTTGTAACACTTCCAGAAGAAGCAATAACTGGTGGTGTTTTAGTCTGTTGTAAATTTTTAAAATATTCTTCCAGCACTTGTTTTTTCACATCGTCACGACTCAAAATTTTTTCATTAATGAAGTTTTGGTCGCAAACTAGTTTTTCGGGCTCTACATAATTTTTTTGCATTACTCTTGCCCAAGCAAGTTCCAAGGCATTTGGTGAAGATTGCAAACTTTTATCATTTAAAATTTCATTTGCAATTTCACCAGAATATTTTTGTGCCTCGGTATTTTTAGCCAAAAAGGTTGAAACATTTTCTTGCCAACCATCGCTAGCAAAAACCGGCAAACTTTCCTTTTGGTCTATCACTTTATTTTCCATTTCTTTAGTGACTTCGCTGAGTTTTTGACACTTTTTTGTAAATTCTGCCTGCAAATTGTTATAGGCAGAAAGCAAACTATCAGTATCTTTAAATTTACCTAGGGAGCCTTCAGCATTAGGTGTACAAGTCGTACCTTCACTCTCTTCTTCAACATTACTATTTTGTACATTTACACTTTCTGTTTCAGGTTGTTCCCCTTGTTTAATTTCTTCCATAAATTATTTATCCTTTTTTTGATTTTTTTAAAATTAATTAAATATTTAATTATTTATTTAAATTAAATTATTTTTTTATTAATTTTTAATAATTTTATAATTTTTAGTAATTATTTTTAATTTAAATTGTCATTTAAATTATTAATACCCATTTCTAATTGTTTAAATTTTTTGTGTTGTCTAATATGATCAAGCATTTTTTCTTCAATTTGTTTGTTTGAATTTTTTTCAAAATCTCCGCCTAGCATAAATGCAATATGTTCGTTTATATGCGTGTCGTGGTCATCTATTTCCTTTACTTCAACTTTTTCATTGTGCATAAATTTATGATTTTCACACGACGCTTTCTTTTGATGTAATTCAAGTAAATCTTGTGAGTTTTCCCAAACACCAAAACCTAATAGTTCCAATGCTTTTATTCTCATTCTGTTTGTCAATTTTCCTTCTTCGTTGCTTAATAGCCCTGCATTTAACAAATCAAAAACCATACTTCTTCTTTGTGCCAATGATTCATTAAGTTCTGTATCTGTTTCAAAAGCAATGTCATCACTTGTTATATCTGAAGCACAAAAATAATCTAATTCTAGTTCTCCATGGTCACCTTTAATTTTGAACAATCTTGGCACTGTTGCAAATTGTTTATATAGCCTTAAAATATGTCGTGCTACATCTTTTATTGCCATTTTTATTTGATCGCTTGTAACTGAAAGTCTTGCTTCGTCTTGCTCAATAAGTAATTGAAGTGCAACACCAGATATATTACTAGTTGCCAAATTTGAATTTAAAATATCCGACACACCACTTATTGTTTTAAATTCAGATAATAATTTTTCTTCTTCAATAGAAAAGTCTGAAGGAACATTTGTATTTGACATATAACTTGGAGCTACAGAGCCTTGTCTGTAAACTAATATTTTGCCAGGAGAAAGACCTTCTTCCTCTAAGTTCTCAATATCAACGGAGCCATCTTCTACTGTTAAAACGCCCATCGACAATCTATTAATGTATTCGTGTTTACGATTTTTTACAGCATTATACGCCCTTTGAATTGGAATAATTCTTTCAATCACGCTAACACCCCAGAAACAGCCACTTTGCTCTAAACAAACCTGACGTACAAAAGGGAAAATTCTTTCGGAATCATTGCCATTCAAATATGGCAAGTCACCTATATATAAAAGTTGATTGCCAGCGATAATAATTAAACGTCCATTTGGATACTTAACACTAGGTTTCTCATATCTTTCTATTACGACAGCATAGTTGTTTTTAATTGTATTCACAACTTTTGTAGCCCTAGATTGATAACCTAATCCACCGATACCATCATTTTTTGAATCAAGTGAAAAAACATTAACATCTTCCCCTTGAACTTTTTTGCCCCAAATAGCTTCTATTTCATCAACGTGGTATGCTTTTGCGTGAATTATAGAATTGCAACTTTGAACGTCTTCACATGCAGTGCTTTCAGGATAAATTTCAAAAGGTGAACAAACAGAAATTTGCACATCTCCCATTTTTATTTTTTTGCCCTTGTCATCAACTGCAAAGGTTTTCCCTTTAGAATTATTCCAAGTTATTTTAAAAAAAGAAGTTCCTGCGATTTCACTCCATTTAGTTGCATCACAAATCAATTTAGACATATCTTCTTTGTTGTATATTGAATTAACAATTTTTTTACTAAGTTTGGCAGTTTTGATATCACTTTCGTCACCACTTGCTGGAATAACGGTCATAGTGGGTCTAACCGTTTTGAGTTTAGCAAGTCTAGTTTCAACAATACTTGCAATATGATTGAAAACTTCTCGCTCTTGCCAAAAAAATTGTTTGTCATATTCTTCAATATCATTATTATATCCCACACTACAATATTGATTACCCATTATAAAATTCATATTTAATTGCCATTGTGCATCAAATGGTTTTCGCTCTTGACTTCTCTTTTTAAAGTCTTCGAGCACTTCCGATACTAATTGTTGTTCTTCAATTTTTTTCATTATTTCTCCTTTAATTAAAGTTTCTTTTGTCTTTTAAAAGGTGCATCAATACTTTTTGGTATTAATGATTTTGCAACACTTTCATAAATAGAATTTAAACATTCATCACACAGTCCGAGTTTTTTCCCTAAATCTACTTCGTCACTTATTGTACAAGTGGCAAGATTTTTACAACCCGGAAAATCACATTTTGTTTTGTATGCTATTTTAATTATTTTCACTTGTTTCTCCCTTTATGTTTGAATAAATATCTTTGTCGGTTAATTCTTGGTACTCTTTAAAAAGTTTAATTGCTTCATTATCTAATTCCTCATCGGTCATTCCAAAAAAACTTTTGTCTTGTTCAGCACCGCAAATTTCTAATAAAAGTTTCGCTGCAGAAATATCAGCTGGAACATAATGTTTAACAACCTTACGTTTAGTTAATACTTCATTTTTTCCATCGCTAGAGTACTCTTCAGTGGTTTCTTTTGTTTCGTAACCTGTTGCTTTTTTGCTTAAAGCATCTAAAACTTTTTTAATCATTTTGCCATCAATTTCTTCAGCAATGTTCAATTTTTATTTGCTCCTTTTTTTAGTGACAAGCAAAATATATCATTGGATTTTTCAAATGCAATACCCCTCTTACACTTTTTTTAAAAAATTTTTTATAAAAAAAAAGACCGAAAAGATTTTATGTCTTTTCCAGTCTTTTATTTTATAATTTAAACTTTTAAATCAAATTAAAATATTTTTTGCTTTGAATTAATGCCTCTTCAAAATTAACTATAATAGTTTCTAAAAGATTATTTACATTATCCATTATTATTTCATCATTTTCATCAATTAATTTTTCTTTATAAATATCTTCAAATTTAATTTGAGATATATCAGAAAAATATTCATAACCTAATTGAATTCCTACAAAAATATTAGCAAGTGCCGAAACAATTTTAATTTTAACCATATGAATAAAACTAATAAGTGAAGTTTTAGTTTCATTAAAATTTTCTTGTAGGCGATTTTTTGCATCACCATATAAATGTAAAGTACAAGTACTTAATTCATTAAAATACAAATTTAAAGATAAAAAGTATTTTTGATAATTGTCACAAAGCTCTTTAAACAAATCTACATTTTTTTGGTCTTCTTGCATTATTTGTTCGGAAGATATAACAAAGTTATTTGTAAAATTAATAAATTCGCCTGTGACAGTTATAACATTTTCGCTTGTTTTTGAAAGTTTTTCAAACGAAGATCCTTCAAGTGAACCAAATTTGTTGCCTAAAGCCTTTAATCCAACACATAAGTCACCTATTGACGCTTTTAAAATTTGTAAGCCTCGAGTTTGATATTTGCTATATCTTTCAAAAAAAGACTTAACATTAAGTGTTTGATTTTCAAGCAATAAAGATTCTTTAAAAGAAACCAAATCCTTATATACCTTATCAAATAAAACTCCTGTTTCAGAAAAAATTTCTGGCAAAACTTTATCATTACTTAAAATATACATTCATTTCTCCTTTCAAAAATTGTTGTAAAATTTTTAATTATGTTATCATTAAAAACTTTAAACTGCAAACAAAAAATAAACTTTTGTTATTTTTTACAAAAAATTTTTAATTAAGCAGAATAAAATTTTCTCAAGGGAACCAAATTCCACAGTCAAGATACGTTGCAAATCCTAATTTTCATCTACTGCCAAAAGATGTAAAAGGTTACATTTTCCCGCCAAAATTTTTTTGCACCCCCCCGCAAGGCAAAAGTATGGGAAATTTATATTCCCATAAAAAAGCCACTTGGCTAAGCCCTCACACTTCGCCAAGTGGCTTTATTTTTTATTAAAATTGCCCTTTTTCTTCCTTAGATGTAAATGATTTGCTTTAAGCGATTTTAACGAAAGCGATAGTCCGTCATTTGGTGGACTGGAGCGAAAGTGCTTGAGCGTTAAGCAATCATTTACATCTTTTTTATAAGTTCTATCCCAACATCTTTTAATTGTTTTTCGCTCACCTTACTTGGTGCACCCATCATTAAATCTTTTGCATTTTTATTTAATGGGAAAGCAATAACATCGCGTATTAATTCATTGTCTGTCATAATCATAAGCAAACGTTCTAAGCCAAAAGCGCCACCAGCATGGGGAGGTGCACCATACTGAAAAGCATTGTACAAAGCGCCAAATTTATTTTCTACATCTTCTTTTGTGTAACCAGCCATTTCAAATGCTTTAACCATTAAATCAGTTTGGTGATTTCTAACAGCACCACTTAAAGTTTCATATCCATTACATACTAAATCGTACTGATATGCTTTAATATCAAATGGATTCATATTTTCAAGACTTTCAAGCCCGCCTTGTGGCATAGAAAAAGGATTATGAGCAAAATCAATTGCTCCGGTTTCCTCGTTTTCCTCAAAGAAAGGAAAATCACAAACCCAACAAAATTTAACTTGATTTTTATCAATTAAATCCAATTGTTTTCCAAGTTCAATTCTTAACACATTAGCAAGTTTTATTGCCATTTTCTTTTCATCAGCAATCATAAATATGCTTTCATTTTCAAGTAAATTAAATTCTTTTATTAAACTTTCCTTGTTTTGTTCTGTTAAAAATTTAGCAATACTTCCAGTAAAAGCACCATCAGCATATTTAAGCCACGCAAGTCCTTTCCCTTCATAGGCAACAATGGTTTTACCTAAATCATCATAAAAACGTCTTGGCTTTTCACCTGCACTGCAAGCGATTGCTTTAATTGTCTTATTTTTAAAAGCATTAAACTCAGTATTTTCAAAAATATATGAAATATCGTGTACAATAAGTGGATTTCTTAGGTCTGGTTTGTCACTGCAATATTTTTCGATTGCTTCCTTGTATGGAATTTTAACAAAAGGAGCATTATCAATATCCTTACTTGTAAATTCTTTAAATAAGTCCACAACAAATTCTTCACAAGCACTCATTACATCATCTTGCGTAGCAAAACTCATTTCAAGGTCTATTTGGTAAAATTCTCCAGGAGAGCGATCTGCTCTTGCCGCCTCATTTCTAAAACAAGGTGCAACTTGGAAATATTTATCAAATCCAGAAATCATCAATAATTGTTTAAATTGTTGAGGTGCTTGTGGAAGTGCATAAAATTCTCCGGGAGCATTTATTGTTGGCACAATATAGTCCCTTGCTCCTTCAGGACTCGAAGATGTTAAAATTGGAGTTTGAACTTCCAAAAATCCCATTTGAGTTAATTTATTCCTAACCCAATTTAAAACATTTGCTCTTAAAACAATAGTTTGATGAGTTTCAGGATTTCTTAAATCTAGGTATCTGTATTTTAATCTTAATTCTTCCTTGGTGTTTGGTCCTTCTGCAATTTCAAAAGGTAAAACACTTAAACTTTTCCCAAGTAGTGTGATACTTTCAGCCACAACTTCAATATCGCCAGTAGACATATTTTTATTTTTACTTGATCTTTCTAAAACTTTTCCACAAACAGAAATAGTGCTTTCCTTACAAATGCCTGAAATTTGGTTTTCATCATTTACAATTATTTGTGTAATTCCAAAATGATCACGCAAAGTCAAAAAAGTAATGCCGCCAAGTTTTCTAATTGAATTGACCCAACCAGCAAGCCTTACTTGTTTGTTTACATCAGATAATCTTAATTCGCCACAGTTATGTGTTCTGTAAATATTTTCTCTCATATGTTCTCCAAATATATTTTAAATGTTTGTAAAATTATAAGCCTTTAAACAATTTAAAGTCAAATTTTTGCAAGAAAAAA
>CALBKX010000027.1 GCA_937895935.1 uncultured Clostridia bacterium | reverse complement strand
TTTTTGATTTTTTTACTAGCTCCACAAACACTTGGCTAGGGTGTGGGGATTTTTTATTGGTATCTGCAAATTGTAGATTAAAAATTCTGTAGTTTTTTTCAAAAATTTTTATTTTGACATAGGATAAAATAATCTTTTTACAAAAAAATTTTTCAAAAAATCAAAAAGTTTTTAACTACTTACGTCAATTTTAAAATTTAAATATTGATTTTATATATAAGATATGATAATATATTAGTAAGTACATATATAGTAATAGCAATTTTGAATAAGTCAATTTTGTTTTTACTTTAATGTAAAACTTGCAAATAGCAAGCCAATGGTTTTACGTAAAAGGAAATAGCAAAAAGTGCAACCTACTTGCACATTTAAAAAAGCATTTCCTACAATTTAACAATAGGAGGGTTCCTTAATGGCAAATAGTAAAGTTAAAAAAGGATTATTGTATTATTTATTTATTTTACTTCTAATTGTACTGGGGATATTTTGCATCTTTTCAGCAATTTTAATTTTTAACCCTGGAAAGGACGTTTTTGGCATAAATGTTCGATATGTATCCCATAAAAAACAGATTGAATATTACAAGTTAACTAATTCTGACACATTGATTGAAAATTCAGTTTATGAAAATGTTACTTTTAATAGTGGATATACAAACTTCATAATTGAATATAGTGAAGATGAAGTAAATACAAAAATTGTTTTTAATCCAAAAGTGTCTGCACTATCTAAAAATGAGAACACAAATTTTGATATTAAAATTGAGATAGTTGATAAAACACTTAATATAACAGTTACAGAACCAGAATTGTGGATTGGATTTTCTAAAAAAGCAGATTTAAAATTTATCTGCCCAAGAAATAAAAGTTTAAAAAATAATGCATTTGACATAACAACCACATCAGGTTCAGTAACTTTAGGAGATAACACTCATCAATTTGTTATGAAGGACTTAAACATTAAAACTGAAACCGGAAATGTAACCATATATAATAATGTTGATACTGTGAGTCATAATGCAAACATCATAACAAAAAAATCAAGCATTTACGTTTTATCAGAATTAACCGGCACTTTGTCAATAGAAAATGAAAAAGGCAGAATATACACACCAAAATTCAAGGGTAGCTTAAAAATAACCAATACAGGAACCTTGGAACTCAATGGTGATGAAATAGCAGGCGATGTATTAATCAAAAGCAAAAATGGATATGTTAATGTTAAAACTATAAAAGGCAACTTTACTACATTTGATAATGTTGAAAATACTAACATAATAATTAAAGACCTTCAAGGAGATATTGCTGTGACTACTTCTGCTGGCTATATTGATATTGAAAAGGTTGGCAATCAAGCATTAATTGAAACTGATTCTGGCAGTGTTAAAATTGGAAGTATTTCTAAAAAAACTGACATCACAACGAAGTCAGGTGCAATAACTGTTACTCAAAAAGGTGCAGCAAAAACTACTTTGAACACAGAGAAAGGGAAAATCACTGCCAATTTTGTAGAAGTTTTAATGGCTGAAATTAATTCTGAATGGAGTGATATAAATATAAATATTGCTACAGGAAAAGTATTTAAATTAAATTACACAACCAAATATGGAATACAAGCATCTTGGATAACCACCAACTTGGAAAACAACGGAACTATTTTAGTTTCAGGCGCCGATGAATCTTGCACAAATGTTATTACCGCAAACTCAGAAAATGGAAAAATAATAATTAAAGATGGTTTTGCTGGTTAAACATTTAAAGACCTTTTAAAAAACTCAACTTTTTAAATTCACTTTAAATTATACAAATATGAAATATATATTTATCCACTTATAACAACCTAATCACAAGAAAAATATGTGCTGTAGTAAACAGCACATATTTTTAATTAGTCATATTTAATTTTCACTATCTTCGCTTTTAATATCTTCAGCCAAGAGTTCAGAAATACATTCAATACTTAAAGAAGATGATGTATCATTGACGTCTTTTGCACAAACAACATCTGCTCTATGCAAATATTTTGTTTCAGTTGTTGCGTCTTCCGCTTTTGCGTAAAAGTATATATATCTTCCATCAAAATCTATTGCATTTTTTTCAAAATCTTTTACATCTGAAATCTGCTGAATCTTTTTTGTTTTTACAGACACTCTAAATATTCCATTATCAGTTGTATAGTAAACATAAGTCCCATCAACAAATAAAATGTTTGCTGAGTCTGTTGTCAATTTTATACCTGCTGCATCATTAGTAGAAGACATTGATTGCATATATATATTGTTGTTATACACAAATACAAAAACATTAACATCCAACAAATCATCTTTTATTAAATATAATTGTGATGAATTTGAGAAAGAATCTGCATCATATTTTTTTAATGTTTCAGGTGTTGAGAAATTATTTGCATACAAACCTTTAGTTTTTACTCCGCCAGACCTTGTATAAAACAAATAATTACCATCATAAGATACAAGAGTTATAGTTTCATTATTATTTGAATATCCCGAAACAAAAGACGTTTCTCCTGTTACAATATTTAATTTTTTTAGTATGTTACCTTTTAATTGGTCATCTTCTTCCCTTTCAACTGTGTAATAAACATCAACAATTTCAGTTCCTTGATTGTAAGGGAAAACTGTACTTTCTACATTTTCAACAAGAGTTTGAGTTTTTGTTGAATTTTCATAGCATCTTACTTGCAATATTTTATTATTATCAAAAATCAAAATACTTTGTTTTTCACCACCAGTTAAAAAGAATTTAGCTGAAGATGATTCAGTTGTGTAGATTTCATTAAAGTCAGAGCCATCAAGTTTAATTTTAAATAAAGTGTTTAGATTAAATTCATACTTATCATATTTATCTTTATCTTTTGATGCGTTTTTATGAACATTTGGTGATGTAAAATATAAATATTCATCAACAACAAACATATTAGAAGTTTGATAACCCGCTATTTTGTTTATAACATTTTCAAATATTTTATCGCCATTTTCATCTAGTTTGAAGTTTTGTTCGTTTTCCTTTTCTATTCGTTTTAAGGCATATTGTTTTACATTTTCACCTTCGTTATCAGATTTATCGTTCAAATTTTCGTAACTTTGATAAGCATTAGCAAAATATAAAAAGTTGCCGACATTTACAACATTTCCACCATTTGATGTGATTTGACTATAATCTGTTGGCATAGTAAGTGTACTATTAGAGCAACCAGCCAAAACAAAACAAAATGAAACTAACAAAATAAAAATTAATGTAGATATTTTTTTCATATTAAATCCTTTATAAGCTATCTCTTATGCTTTTAAGAAAAAATCCTTAAAAGCGTTATTTACGTCCTATAAAAACCATTCAATTAAAATTTAAATTTAACAAATAGTCTTGTGACGAAAGTATATCATAATATTTTTTTCCTTGTCAAATTTTTAACCTATTTATATAAAATTATACTAAAAAAGGAATTTTGCAATGTTTTGATGCGAAGAAAAAACACTTTTATGTACGCATTTAGTTATAATGCTAAAGCATTAAAACAGGGAAAAACAAAAATCAATTTTATACAAGTATTATTGCAAAATGGATATTAAACAATTAGTAATTTATAAAAAGCTGTTAAAGACTTTTCTTTAACAGCTTTTATTTTTAACTTGCTACATCTATATTTATACTGAAACGTACCGGTTGTTTATCACAAGAAAAATCTAAACTTGAAACAGTCAATTTTAGTTTTAAAATCGCGGTTTCATTTTCTTCAAAAACAACACTCGTTGATTCTGTTTCGATAGAGTTTTCCTTATATGCATAAGTTTTTTGATTTAATCCTTCAATCAAATTGCCTGGCCCAACAAAACTTGCAATTAATCTTTTATTATTTTCATTTTTTATTGTAAAAGTATAGGTTATGTGGATTTGATCCAAAGATTTGTTACGATTATCAAATTCTAAATCACCTACTTCCCAATTACCGCCATCTAACCCCTTTTGATTTTCATAGTCGTACTCCCATAAAAAAGTTGGAGCTTGTTCTTTTGTTGTACCAGTGATTATAGCATTTATTGTAAATTTTTTTGCTTCTTTATTTCCAACAAATGAAATTTGGTTTGTTATAGAAATAGTTTGATTTACTGCAGCATACACACTTATAAACAATACACTAAAAGTCAGTATGAGTGATAATAATGTTGCAACTATAATAAATCGTTTTTTCATTTTTACCTCCTTTTATTTATTTTGAAATAGTTTGTGCATCTAGTGAATAATTAAAATCCAAATTAGTTAAGTCCTCATCAATGTTGACAATATTTAATTTAATAACAATCATGGTTGTTGACAATTCTGAGCTTGCGTCTGGAACACTTATTGTTGTTGGTTTTTGTGTTGACTCATCAATTACAACATCCAGTTTGGTCATATCTTTGTTTGCTAACTTTTTAAAGTTTGGAATTTCCTTTCCACTATGTTCTATATTCCACCAACCTTTTTCGCTTGCGTTGGTTGTTAAGTCTAGATTTGTTTCAACATTTTCTGTATAGTTTGACGTTCTATAATAAAAACAAGAAACTGTAATTTCATTTATTGTTGAAACATCTATAAAGTCGATTATATAATTTATTTTTGTTTCTGTAAAATTTGTTATTTGAATATAAAAACATATATCATCAGGTTTTACTTGCACAGATTCATTAAAATCGTTAAAAATTATATCTCCATATTCCCAACCATTAAAATTACATAGATTGTTTGATATTTTATAATTTCCATTTGTTTCTTCAGTTTTAAAATTGCAAGCATAATACCTTGCGTTTTCAGGCTGATTAGTTTCATCAAAGTGAGCATCGCCATATATACCACCAAAGATTTTTAAATTGGCGGCAGTTGGCTTAAATGAAACGGAAGATTTTAAACTTTTAAAACTATTTGCGGATATTGCGTAAACACCAATTAAAACCATAGCAACACAAAGTATTAAACACATAATTGTTGAAAGCAATTTGAAACTCCTACGCATATTTGTCAACCCTCCTCACTAATACCTTTTATAATATTTTAAGTTTTTTAGTATTTTATGTCAACAGAATATAAAGCATTTAAAAAAAATAAAATAAGTTTAAAATTATTATTGAAAAATATTTTTAGTTGTAGTATTATATATCCATTACACAAAAGGAGAAAATATGAAAGAATTTTTTGAAAAGGTTTTAAAAGCTTTATTTCCATCTTTACCTGTAAATACTTCTGCTTGGATTTTTGGTGGTATTTTGATTCTTATTATAGCAGCAATTGTTATTACAATAATACTTGTAAAAAAATCTAAAAACCAAAATGTAGAAAATGCAACAATTGAAAACGCAACAGAAACCAAAGAAAATGAAAAATCAACTGATGTCGTTGCAGGAACTAAAGATGAAAAACTTGAAAATAAAGAAGATTTAAATGCTGAAACTAAAACAAAAAGCAACCAAACTCAAGAAGCAAAAGAAGATACAGCAACAACCGAAAGCAAAACTAAAAAAGAAACAGCTTTAAAAAAATCACCTACTAAAAAAGAAAAAGTAGAGAAAAAACCTAGCACTGCTAAAAAAGAAACTTTAACTACTGAAAAAGAACAAGCTGAAAAACAAAAAGAAGCTAAAGAAAAAACAATAAAAACTAAAAAAGCAGATGAAACACAAAAAACTAATGAAAAAGTTAGCAAAACAAACAAAACTAAACAAACAAAAACAGCAAAAGTAGAAACTAAAACTGAAGAAACTTTATCTTCAATAGAAATAAATAAAGCAGAAGAAGAAAGTGCAACAGAATCAAATTCTAATGAAGAAGAAATTAAAGTAAAAAATCAAAAATATATGGTTATTTACGATAAAGAAAATAAAGATTGGGTTATCAAAAAAACTGGTGCAAAAAAAGCCTCAAAACGCTGCAAAACAAAAAAAGAAGCATTGGAATTTGTAGAAAAATATGCCGACAACCAAGAACTTAACGTTAGCATAAAGAAAAAAGATGGAAAATTTCAAAAGAAATATTAAAAAATCAACTAATTAAATTATTTTTAATTATTACTTAATTTTTGAGTTATTTTTAAACAATAGATTATTTGAAAAATAAATAAAACTAATTTTAAATAGTTAAATAAAAACAAGGCAAAATTTGTGAGCAACACAAATTTTGCCTTGTTTTTTATATTTATTTAATATTTTTTATTTGTTGTGTTTTTATATAACAATCTTACATTTTTAACTAAATGTTAACAATCTCCGTTTGGACAATAGCTTCCACAATAATGCAAGCTTGTTCCATCGCCTTTTGTTACTTTAATTTGGTCTAATTGGCATTTACATCCGTCAACATTGTATTTACATACACAAACATTGCAACAAACGCCACTATTACAATTACAGTTATTGTTCATATTTACCTCCAATATTAGTTTGTGTAAAAAAGGAGAAAATATGCGTTTGAAATTTTAATTTTTATTTTCCTTTTCTTTAGAGTTGATATATTCCTCGTACGTCATCATTTTGTTATAAATTTCTGTTGGTGAAACAATATCAATTATATGATTTGCAACTGTTTCAACAATTTCTTGGTCATGAGATGTAAACAGCATACAGCCTCTAAAATTTATCATACCTTTGTTTAATGCTGTTATACTTTCCAAATCTAAATGGTTTGTAGGTTCATCTAAAATTACAAAATTCCCGCCATTTAACATAACTTTTGCCATCATACATCTAACTTTTTCTCCACCTGACAGCACATTGACTTCCTTTAATGCTTCCTCACCAGAAAACAACATTCTGCCAAGCCAACCACGGATATAACTTTCTGTTTGGTCTTTTGAATATTGTCTAAGCCAGTCAACCAAAGATAAGTGACAATTATCAAAAAACTCTCTATTGTCTTGTGGCAAATAACCCACTTTTATTGTTTTGCCCCAATTTATAGTTCCGCTATCTGCCGTTTCCTTGCCAGTTAAAATATTATACAACATCGTAGGTGCTAAACTATTGTTTGCCATAACCACTATTTTATCATCTTTTGAAACGCTAAATGTTAAATTTTCAAAAAATCCTTTTTTGGTTAAATTTTTTACCACCAAAATTTCTTTACCAATTTCTTGTTCAAAATCAAAATTAATATAAGGATACTTTCTCGATGAAATTTTAATATCTTCAATTGTCAATTTTTCTAATTCTCTTTTTCTAGAAGTTGCCTGTTTAGACTTTGACGCATTGGCAGAAAATCTAGCGATGAAATCCTTTAATTCTTTAGCACGTTGCTCCGCTTTTTTGTTTTGGTCTTTTAATTGCTTTGCTAAAAGTTGTGAAGTTTCATACCAAAAATCATAATTCCCTAACATCATATTTATTTGACCATAATCAACATCACAAATATGAGTACATACTTTGTTTAAAAAGTGACGGTTATGTGAAACTATAATGACCATATTTTCAAAATCTAATAAAAAGTTTTCAAGCCATCTACATGTTTTAAAATCAAGATTGTTGGTAGGCTCGTCTAAAATCAAAATATCTGGGTTGCCAAATAATGCTTGAGCAAGTAAAACTTTCACCTTAGCTTTTGGGTCCATATCAGCCATTAATGTATCAAAATATTTTTCTTCTATCCCAATATTTTTAAGTAAAGTTTTTGCATTTCCATCCGCTTCCCAGCCACCCATATCAGCATATTCTTGCTCTAGTTGTGCAGCCATAATGCCATCTTCCTCATTAAAATCTGGTTTTGAATATAGTTCGTCCTTTAATTTTTCTACTTCAATCAACCTTTCATAACCCATTAGCACGGTTTTTAAAACTGTATACTCATCATAAGCGTTTTGGTTTTGTTTCAAAACACTCATACGCTCTCCTGGTGTTATGGTAACTTCACCTTTATTTGGTTCAATTTCACCTGTTAATATTTTTAAAAAAGTTGACTTCCCCGCTCCGTTTGCTCCAATTATTCCATAACAGTTGCCTTTTGTAAACTTTAAGTTAACCTCTTTAAATAAAACTCTGCTACCAAACTGCAAAGTCACATTGCTTACATTAATCATATTTTCTCCTATTTTCCAAGTATTCTAACATACCTGCCTTTTTATTTCAAGTTAAAATAACAGTTTAATTTTAAACAAAATTTATTTGTTTATCATTTTTATTGAATAAAAAATAAAATTTCATCGAAACTTTCAAAACGTTTAGAATGTTTTACACATACAAAAAAGTATGTACTCTTTTGCTTAAACGCAAAAGAGATGTAATTTTTGGTTTAGTTTTCGCAAGAAAAAATCGGTTTCCCCCATATTTTACGCAAGGAACATACGTGTTTTGTTCCTTATGTAAATTTTTTAATCCTGCCAAAAATTTATTAATTGTTGGTATTTCCTTGATAACTAAAAAATACAAAAGGAGTTTCTGTTTTTAGCAGAAACTCCTTTATATTTTTTATGCAAATTGGACTAACTTTTAAAATGGTATTTTTTAATTTACTTTTTCCAAATAATATTTTCAAATGTACTTTCAAAATTTAGTCTAGGATTGCCATTTTCAGCATCAGTTTGATTAAACAAAGTATTGCTTCCAAATAAACCAGTTGCATCTTGAAGTAAATTAGTATATGTTTTAAATCCAGTTGAAACTGTTCCATTTGCATAAGGATTACTTAAATTTTCATTATAATAAACGTTTTCCGCAAATCCTTCAGCTGCCGTTAATTTACCTATTACTTGATATAATTGAATGCCTGATGTTGCGCCAAGTCTAACATTAACATAAGAATTTTCAATTTTTCCACCTTGCGAATAACCAATTAATCCGCCAATGTTTGTTTCTTGCATTGTAGAATTAGAACTTACAGCAAAAGTGTTTGTGCTATAGCAATAAGATAAAGTTCCTTCATTATATGTTACAATTCCACCAACATATGATTTTCCAGATTTTTGATAGTTTATTGTGATACTTCCTTTGCTACCAGCAGATTTTATCAACGCGCCGCTATAGTTGCTTACTGCAATTCCACCAACATATATTTCTGTTGCTGTTACGCTAATATTTCCATTATTTTTTACATTTTCAATAGTGCCATTGTTATAAATTGCAATTGACGCATATTGGATAGTTTTATCGTTTGTTGTGTTTTCTTCAATAATTGAAACATTATAGTTGTTTATAACATCTTTAATTGTACCATTGTTTTTGTTCGTTACAAAAGTAAAGTAAACATTTAAGTCGTTTGTTTTTAAAGTGATAGTTTTTCCAGTTTCACCTATGTTTATATTGGAAATCGTTCCATCATTTTGTTGACAAATTGCACTAATATAAGCAGATGCAGCACCGCCATAGAACACACCTTTTTCTTCGTCAGTAGTTATGTTAATATACAATTTGAAGTTTTCAACAACAGCATTTCCACCTAAAGTATTAAATATTGATATAGATGAGAAATCAGTTGTATCATAAATATGATTATAATTTAAAGTGATTGTATAGTAATCTCCATTGAAATTTCCATTAAAGGTAGCGTTTGTAATATTTAACGTATCATTTTTGTTCTTTTCACCGTCTATAGTAAGTGTAATATGACTATTTAATTTAAAGAAATATTTATTTGCACTTGCAATTGTTTTTTGATCTTCTAGTTGCAAATTATCGTTTGTGTCGTAAGTTCCAAATATATATTCATTATTTTTTACATCTTTACTTAATCTATATTTAATGTTGTTAAATTGTGTACTATTTGAAATTATATATGGATCTGATGCTGTACCTTTACCGCTTGCAAACAATGCAAATTCAACAGCTTCTTCATATGTATTATAATTAGAGATAAAATTATCTGTGGTTGTATTTGACACCATAACTGCTACTGAAACTGTATGTTTTCCAATTATAAAAGGTTCATATTTTTCATCACCTATTTCAGCAAATATTATATAAACTTCTTTAATTTCTTTGCCATTAGCATCAGTGTAAGTCACTTCATCTTTAATTTTATATCTATAACTTTTCCAATTTGTACTTGTAGTATATTTGTCCCAAGTAAATATGTTTTCCTCGGCATCATATTTTAAGCCTGTGACAATTTTTGGTCTTGAAATCTCTTTGTTGGAAGTCCAAGCTGAAGAAATGTAATTATCTTCTGTTGGAATTACTCTTATTTTGAGTACAACAACGTAATCATTTTCATAATCAAATGATATATTGTCGATAATTAGATATTCGGTATTTGTGGTTTCTGTATATTCTAAATTTCCAACTGTAAAACTAATTTCATATTTATAAGATTTTTCGTCAATTTTGTTTATACCTTTTGACCAATCAATTTTTAAATAGCTATTATCGGTCAGACTTATTTCTATTTTTGACTCGTCAATTGTTTCAAATTGGTGAATGTTTGTTTGCTCTACAGGATATGAATGAACAAAATTGTCATTTGAATTGCCAGTGGCAATTGCAAATATGTTAACTGTTATTGAGTCGGTAGTTTTGATATTGTCAAAAACGACATCTTCAAAATAATAACGTTCAGCATCAGCATCATAATTAGATGAAGGAACTTTTTTTGTTACTGCAGACAAATCGCTTCTATCTTTTACTGTAAACACAAGTTTAAATTGGAAATCACTTTCATCTATGTTATCAAGATTTGTATATGTCCAAGATATTTTGCCTTCCTTAACTTGAATGTTTTCTACTTGTTCAAATTTAAAGAAGTTTGTGCTTGCAAGGTTTTCATCTTTGTTTGTTCGACTAATCACATAGTAAACTTTCTCACCATCTTCTCGGACATCAGTTATTTCTGTTTTTTCCTCATATAAAGCTTGTATTTCAACATCATAATAACCATAAGCCTTTAATTCTTCTTTGTTGTTTGTGTCAAAAGCTGTATTGTCGATGTAATAAATATTTTTATCACCTCTTTTAGAGAAATTATCAAGTTTATAAAATGTTAATTTATATCGTCCTGTTGAATAATTTGGAACAAATTTTATTATTCCATCTTCAAAAGTAATTGATTGTATACTTTGAACTCGTTGAGCATAAGTCTTTGCGCTCATATCAGAATTGACATAAGTTTTTGAATTCTCTGAAAGTGATTCATTCTTTTCTGTGCCTATAGCCATAATAAAGTAATGACATATGCCTGGATAATTGGTAATAGGTTCAAAATAAGTATCGGAAGTAATATAGAGATCAGGGTCTGGTTCTTCTCTTTTATAATAAGTATAAACATAATACTTTGAGGCATTATTTACTTTTTCCCAAGTAAATACACCATTTTGAATGTTAAAACCATTAATTTCGTTATAGATAGAAGGTAATTTAGTGATTGTGCCTATATTAGTATTTTTACCTGAGATAATAAACTTTTCACTATTTTTAATGTTTGCGTCAATTAGTCCGCACGCTTGTATTGATACGCTATAATCTATGCTATGTGCGAGCTCTTTACCTAGCCAAGATTGCTTATCTCCGTCAAGTTTAACATCGACTGATTTTTCCTCTGCGTCAACTATGTATGTCACTTGATACTTTGATGCGTACTCTTGAGTAGCCCAATAAATTATACCTTCTTTAACATAAGCTTTAATAGGGTCTAATATTTGAACATTTATTACATTTGATAATTTCCCATTAAATGCATTATCATTTCCTTTAACAATAACATAGAGTTTGCTATAATCGCTAGTTAAAATTCCACTTTCAATAAGATGCGTCAAGTCAAAAGAAACTTCTTCAGAATTGTTCAAGTTTGCAGTGCTTGTTGTAGCAAGTTCAACCTCTTCTTCCATATCATAATCTTTGTTAAATTTAACACCAATTAAACTATATGCAATTTCACTTGAATAATATGATGTATTAACATTAACATTGCTGAAAGTTAAAGTGTATTTGCCGTCTTTTGCATTTGCCACAATGTTTGGAGCACTTGCAACATATTTATATTTTTCGCTTATTTCCACAAAGTTTGAAGAGAATTTTGCAATTATATTATCATCTTCTTGTGTTATGCCGCTGCCAATCAAACTAACACTCACTTTGTATTCACCTACTGGAAGAGTGCTTGCAAATTTATCAAATCCGAATCTTGTTGATGCAAAGCCACCAAGCAAATAGTAATATCTTAAACTTTTAATATCTTTAATTATATCATTTAAATCATTACCCTTGTAATTTTCTTTGATGATTTTTACTATTCTGTCAAACTGCTCATCTGAAATATATACAAAATTATAAAAATCGTCAATGTAAACATAACTTGATGACGAGGTACCTGCTTTTGGTGAAAATTTTACCCTAATTTTTTGAGCGAAGAATGAATCAAAATCTGCTTCAAAAGGAGTTGTGATTTTTTGACTAAATAACAACTTAATCCAATCCGTATCAGAAAGTTCCCAAAAGAGAGAACCATTTTGGAAGGTTGGCGGATTAGGTTCCGTAACTTTTGCGAGTTTAACAATTTGTTCGTTATTATCTTTGTCAAACGCAGTCATTAAGGTAATATTTCCCGCTATAATGCTTACGTCTTGAGAGTTGATTGCTCTAATTCCAAAACCATCATATGTTTTACCAGATTCGAGTTCTTCCATTTTTATTTGGTTGCTTGAATCGGTTAGCGATTTGAAATAGATATTATTAAGATATGAATAATAAATATTTGCACTTTGCACTGAGTTGAATTGGATGTATGGCTCGTTTGCATTGTCAGAAGATTGCCCTAAACTAATAGACACATTATCAAGTTTTGTAACTTTTGTGCTGGTGCTAAACTCATTGGTCAAATACGCTTTCCCACTTGAATTAATTGATGTACCTAATTGCATAAAACTAATTGTATGACTTCCCACGCTCCAACTTCCATCACTATCTAATGTGAAGAAGTTGTCAGAAATAATTTGTAATTTATCATCAATTTTTAAGATGTAACCATTGTTTGCTTCAGTATTTCGAGTCCATTCTGCAATTGTTGTTGTGTAGTCAGTTTGACTTCCATTAGTTTTTGGATTACTCAAACTTATCTCGCTAGCATTCTTCAAGTTTGACACTATAATATAATTTTGTTGACTGCTACCAACATTTATTGTTGCATAATCAGAGTAAACAAAGTTTGCTTCATCTGTTTGAACGTAAATTTTTATGTACAATTGTGAATAACTTTTTAATTTATTATTTAATTCACTGCAAGCAAAATAATTATTTATTTCTTCATTTGGATAATATTGTGCTTTTGATAAGTTAAAAGATGAAAGAATTGTGCTAAATGAATCATTTTCAAACACATCAACAACATACTTAGATGCCTTATCAATTGTAGTAAATTTAAAATATCCATTTTCAATTGTTAAATCAGATAGGGTTGGAAGTTTTGTAACTGTGTATGAAACTGAATTTACACTATCTAAGATTATTTCACTTGAAATTTCATTGTCAGATACATTACCCAATGCTCTAACTGTGATTAAGTGTTCTCCACTGTTTGATTCTTTTAAGTACTCTTTTAAATTTTGGTTGTAACCTGTTTTATAACTTCCGTCAATTCCAACTTTGTAATCAGTTGCGTTGGTTATTGCATTCCATACAACCGCACCGTTTTCAGTTTTCATTGATGTGACTTTATCAAGTTTTGTGCCACTTATTGTTATAATTTTGCTATTTATATATTGTCCTTTAATGTCACCAATTGCTTGAACTTTAAATGTCCAATTGCTTGATAGTTTTTCAAGTATTTCATCTGTGATTAACAAATCAACATTTTCAGAACCCGTTATTGTTTCTTGTCCCAACATCAAACTCCAATTGCTTGAGTTTAAATTATAGTTGGTTGCTTTAAAGTGTATGCCGTCATTTTCTCTTACAAAACGTAAGTTGGTTAAAGGTGATAAAACCGTTGTAGATTTTTCTGCTATGAATGAATTTAAGTAATTGTTTCCACCATTTTGTGCTTGCAAAGATAAAGTCAATGTGTTTGAAGTGCTTAAGTCAATTTCACAAGCGTTGCCACTTTCATCTGTGTATGAAAATTCTGTTGGCAAATACCATACAAATTTATTGTTGTTGTCCTTTTCAATATTTACTTTTTTGTTTATAACAACTTTTCCGTCTATTTTCCCGGTTACAAATATTTCTGTGTTTTGTGGGTAGATTTCATAATTTTCTAATATAATTCTATCATTTGAAATTACAAAATTTGGAACATCTAGCCTTGTCATTTTTAACTCGGCATAACTTGAAAGAACAGTTGTTGCATCACCTACTGCATAAAATTTAATTACTATGTCACCAGAGAAATCACCTTTTAAGTTTGTTGCAAAAAAGTCGGTGGAAGTTATGTCGTTTCCGTATTTATTATTGTCAGTAATAACATCACTATCTGAATTATTAAAACTATATGAAACATAGTACTTACTAGCTTGTGTGTCCTTTGACCAAGAAATAATGCCTTCCTTATTCATTTTTAAGTTTTTGATTGATTCAAGTCTAACAATTGTTTTTGTTTCGCTATATGATGAATTTATAGAATCATTGTTTCCAATAGTTTTAACTCGCAAAGTCCATTCGCCTGCTTCTTTAAATAACTTATTGTCCTTTGATATTGAATAAGCACCGTTGGTTGTTATTATTTCTGTTTGACCATTGTGACATATTTCAACTTCATATTCTTTGATCGAAACGTCTGATGTGTCTTGAGTCCAAGAAATGCTTAATTCGTCTTGTTTAATTTCATCGGTTGCTGTCACTTTAATGTTTGTTGGAGCGTTTATTATTTTAAGCAAAAGTGATTCTGAATAATTTGAAGTTAAGTAATTTAGGCTTTCTGTTGTTGCAACAAAATCTTTAACTACTTTTTGCAATTTTACGCTTTTTTTGCCGTTTAAAGTTTTAAAAATATTTTGATATTCTTCACTAGTTAAATCAATTGATGTGATTGAACTTGCAAACTCTTTAATTACTTCTTCTTCAGACTCGTTAAAGAACTTAATTACAACTGTATAATCTACTCCTAGAGTTTCATCCTTGTTCCAAGAAAGAACATTGTCGTTTACATTAAGGTTTACATCACCTCCAAGTCTAATAAATTCAAAACTGCTCTCCTTGCTATCTAAATAGAATGTGTATGGATTTACATTTTCTGAAGCAATATATTTTACCTTAACATTTATAGTTTTATTTCCAAAACCAGAAAGGCTTGAAATTTTTTGACCGTTGTTTGTTATGGATATTTCTTTAGCTCCAGTTTGATTTTCTATTTCCAATGTTTCATTGGCAATCACTTTTATTTGTTTGGCTGGAATCAATCTGTTTAAAGTGAAAATGTATGCTGTAATCTCATCATTTAAGTTTTCGTTTAAAGAACACGTAAATTGTGAAGTTGTACTGCCTTCTGTTACGTCAAAATCAGATGAGTTTAATACTGCATTTGGATTTAAACCAATTTCCTTATCCCTAGAGTAAAGTGAATAGTTTGCATTTTGTTTTGGATTGAAGGAAACATTGATTTTTTCATCTTGTTCTGCCACATTTAGGCCTATTTCCTCATCGGCGAATTTTATTGTTAAGCCTGAAGATGTCCCGCTTAAATAATAATTAGATAAACCGCCTTCATCCCCGCTTACAAAATTTCCATTTTCGTATTTACCAGCAATATCTCCTTTAAAATTGTCAAGTGTGATTGTAGCGTAAGCCTTAACACCTGCAATTAAATCGAACTTATAATTGTTAATTAAATCACTATAATTAAAATCAAACGAATCTTCCACTTTTATTTGTATAGTTAATTGATTTTCGCCTTGTTTGATTTGAATATATTTTGTGTTTACTTGCGATACTTTATCAAAATCCCAAGATACTTTTGTGCCTTTTAGTGAAATTTCTGCCTTCGCTCTTTTCAATGTAAATTCTGCATAGTCACTATCTAAATAATAAGTATTATTATAATTTGTTAAATTAGAAATAAATTTTACTTTAACATTGTAAACATCTTGAATATTTGTTTTTAAATTGTTTGTTTGCTTGTCATTAATTAAAATTTGTGTTTCTTTTATGGCTACATCACTATGTTCAACTGAAACTATTTCATCTTTTGAAACTTCAAAATTGGTTGGTGCGTTTAATTTTTTTGCAGTTAACTTTAAAGAGTCACTTTGTGTATTGTATGGGTTGATGGTGTTTATAGCATAAATTTCAAACTTATATTCTAAGTTATTTTCACCAGTACCTGCTAAATTTAAGTAATTTGTGATAGGAATAATTAAATTTGAAGAAGATGTATGTTCTTTTTCTTCAACTTGTTCACCACCAAGCAAAACAATGTATTTATTTGCATTTGCAACAGGTGTAATGTTTAAAACATACTCATTATTTACTGTGTCAATGTCAATTTTTGCGTTTATTGTTTCAATTTTTTTGTAATTTTCAAAATCTATGCTTTCACAAGACATATTATTTATATACAAAACATCAGCACTGTCATTTATGTGAGTTGTACAAACTTTTATTGAGTACCAACCAGCTGGAAGATATGAATAATCAAAATTAAGGTTTTTGGTTGTACCATTTAATTGATTTTCACCAGTTATTTCATATTTGTAAATAATGTTTTGCAAGGTTGATTCTGGATTTTCCCAAGCAATTTGTGTTCCATTGTCTTTTAGTGTTACACTTTTTAATTTTTTAACATTTAATATTGTTTTACTATCCAAAACATAATAGTTATCCTTGTCCTCACCCGAAGCGGTCACCACAATTTGATAATCTCCCGCACTCGCAAAAATGTCACTTACAAGTCCGTATTCACCATTGTCATTTGTAAGAGTGGTTGATATATTGTTGTAAATTTTTTCAACCGTAACCATTTTTGCATTTTCCAAAACAATTCCTGAAATTTGATATTTATTTTCATCAGTTACTCTTTGGGTCAAGTTTTGCATTTTTGGCAATTGTTCCACTACAATTTCATTACTTACGTCTGAATTTAATTGTTTGTTATTTTTTGCTTTATTTATTAATGTAAAACTATAAATACCTGCATTTTCAAAATTAAAGGCAAATTCCCCTGAATTTGAAATATTTTCTTCTTTTAAAACTTCGCCATTTAACTTAATTTGCAAACTTAAATTATAGTTATTAGTTATATCAAAATCTGTAACTAGTATTTTTTTAGTTGCCTTATCAAATTGAATGGTTTGTTTTTTTAGTTTGTATATTTCACCAGTATCTGATTTATTGCTATTTAAAAAATGTTTGCTTGTGTCAAATATACCATTGTTTTCATTATCACCAATTGCACTGATTTTTACTTTATAATCCCCTTCCAAAATTCCTTGAACATTGTAAGTATAATCAGCACCATTGTAATAAATTTTTTGTTCTTTAATTAAGGTTTCGTTTGTATTGTTTACTTTGAAAAGTTCTATATTGTAATATGTAACGCCTTTTTGTTCATCGTGCCAAGTTATGTTTCCACCGTTTGTTTGAAGAATTGGCGAATTTAAACGAGTTAGGTTTAATGTTTCACTGTATGAACCAAAAACATTATCGCTTGAATTATCGCCCACACTTAACACAGAAATGCTGTAACATTTTTCTTCAGATAAATCTAAACTATAACTTTTGCTTACAATTTTTTCGCTTAAAACGCCATTTTTCTTTACAACAAATGAAGTTCCATCACCTTCCCAAGTTACTTGGTTGTTGACTGCATCATATTTGACATTTTTTGGAGCAGGAAGTTTTGTAAATGTATATTCTTCGCTTTCCTGAGATTGTTTGATACCTGCCCTAGCCATACTTAACACTTTAATTTTATACTCGCCAGATTCAGTAATTTTTATAGAAGTGCTATTTACAATTTTTTCTTGCAAAGGCTCATTGTTTTTTGTGATAATTATTTTAAAATTGTTAGCAATAATTTTTCCAGCATATACATTATCCCATTCTAGTGAACTTGTTGTTTCGTTAAAATGTATGTTTGTTGGTGCAGAAAAAGAAACTGACGTTCCAAAAACTTTAATTTCAATAAAGCCATCATATCCATTTGCTTTTAAAATTGCAGTGCCTTCCTTTTCACCTGAAATAAGTGTTTGCCTTGGAGAAACAACCACAATATCATTGTCACTACTTTCAAACTTAACATCATTTAGTGAGATATTTTCAACAGTAACAAAATCCTTTATTTCAATCTCCTGATTTGTTGCCATTGCAATTTGCGTTTCGTTGAATACAACTTTTCCAATTTGATTGTTGCAAGCAGACATAAAAAATGCACTCGCTACAAATGCGACAAAAATAAAACACAATTTTAAACTTCTTTTTTTCATAACTTCCTCTTTAAAGTAGTAAACTTAAATTTAAAGCAAAACACTAATTGTTCTAGAAATATTTTAACACTTTTTATAGACATTTATCAAACAAATTTTTACTAAAAATATATTATTAATATATATTTCGATAGAAAATGCTGAAAAAAACTTAAAAAAAATAAAAATAATTTAAATTTATAGATACAATATTACAATAACTTATAAATAAATATCTTTTAAAATGCTATGTTTTAGACACAAAAATCAAAAAATAAGGAAAAAATCTATTTTTTTAGAAATTTCCCTTATTTTTTACCTATTTTTTAGGAATTAATTAATTATTTTCAATTTTTTGTTTTTGATAATATATTGCTATATTTTCATCTTTTTCAAGTGGGTCCGACAGATTTGGATTTTGGTTGGCAATTATTTCTGTTGGTATTTTTAATCCTTTTGCAATATCCCAAAATGTTTGACCTGATTTTGCAAAATAGATTTCTAAAGCACTATCTCTTTCAGGTAATTTTCCGAGCGACTCAGTTTTTGTTACCATACAAACTTTATCCTTTGTTGAAACATTTATAAATGCTTTTGCTTTTGCATCAAAGTAAATTTCTCTACCTCTTTTTACCATTACATCAACATCACATAATGTGACATATGGCTCTAAAATAACATCTGATTTTAAGTTTACTTTTTTATCTAAAACATATGGGATTTCAATTTCAACAGACTGAATATTTCCTAATTCGTCATTTAAATAAACAACATTTGCAGTTACTATTCCTTCCACATACAATGTTTCGTCTTGTAAATAACAATTGCTAATTGAATTGCAAACATTGGCAGTAGCAAGGTATTTATCTACTCTTGGGTCATTTTCAGTTAAAACTACATTTCCTTCAATTTTGCCTTCAATCATTTCAGGCTCTTGTATATTGTATGTTGGGAACTCGCCTTGCTCTATCGATAAAACGTCTTCTGTTGAATATATGTCAATTATTGATAAAACTTTGTTGCAAATATAAGTGTTGTAACAAACCAAAAGTGGAACAGAAACATCAATAACTGTTTCCCCGTCTTCCTTTTCTTCCAATTCTACTTGAACATTTTCGTGAATTATATGAGCAAATATATCTACATCGTTATCCTTATTTACTCCATCAGCTTCTATTTCTTGTTTGAAATTTTTTGCTATTGTAATTGTTTGCAATTCAGGAATTTCTTGATTATTTGCGTATAAAACTTTTGCATATAAGTCGCCCTCAATTGAAACAAAATTTGTCCCTACGCTATAGTCTTTAATAACGTAGTCAACATTTGTCATCAAAACTTTTTTTACACCGTCTTTTACACTTGTTTGTAAATTTTCTTGAAATTTATCACAATTTTGTTTGTCAAATGCGATAATTTGTTGCTCAACTTGCTTTACATATGTTCCAGTTTTAGATTCTTTTAAGTAATTTACATCAACATTCTTTACAACTACAGCGTCAAAATTTAAAGTAGTTAATACTTTAATTTGATTGTTTTGCAATTTATCAATCTGCGAAGCAACAACATTTGCGTTAATGTTGAGTTTGGAATTTACATCAATGTTTTCATTTTTTAATTTATATGTAAAAGGACTTATTGCAGTTTGATTATTTAAACTTCCATCTACGCAAAGATATACAACATTTACAACTACATTTCCAGTTATATTGCATTCACCGTTTAATGTTTCTATTGGTGTTGTGACGTCAACATCTGCACTTACTGACAACACTTTTTGCGCTTCGTCTTCGCCATTTATCGATATATTGTTTTCTATTGCCATTTGCTCGCTAGCGATTTTGTATTTATTTAATACAGGCATATTTTCGTAAATATTTTCCATAAAACCTCCAATTGTTAAAATATTGTATTTTTGATATTTATGATTTATGACAATTTAAACAAATTTGATAAATGATTATTTATCTTTCAAAAACCTTAGCCACAATTATTGTCATGTCGTCTTTTGTTATATTTTTGTTTTGCGTAATTACTTTATTTAAAATTGCTTCAGCCATTTCTTGAGGATTATTAGTCGCTATGTTGTTTATAAAATCTTGCAAAATCTCTGTATTTTTAAATCCATCAGTGATTCCATCTGTCATCATTATAATTTTATCGCCACTTGTTAAATATACTTGTTCGTTTTTTGTTTCTGCGTTTTGAATAATGCCAAGTGGCAATGCTCCTATTTGAATAGCAGAAGTGGTTTCTTTATGTTTTATAAAACTTTCTGGTGCACCCATTTTGATAAAATCTCCCGTGCCCTCACGTACATCCAAAACACACAGGTCAAGTGCTGAAAAAATCTCATCCTTGCCTAAACTTAAAAGTTTATTTACACTATTTATTATAATTTCTTTATCAAAACCTGCTTTGTAGAAATTTTCTAGTAAACCTATTGCCGTACTGCTTGTTTGTTCCGCTTTTACTCCACTCCCCATTCCATCACATAAAGCAAATAAGTATTTTCCATCATTTATCTTTATAATTGAATAAGCATCTCCACTAACTAGTGAACCAGTTTTTGTTTTTGTCGCAACACCAAAAATGCAATCAAATTTTGGTGCAGACTTTAAGGTTAAAATTTGCCAGCCTGCTCTGCTACTACTCACCTCATCACAAACTTCCATTTTATATCCACAAACTCTGCTTACAACTTTTGCCACGCTGGCTTTTAATCTATCTTCCTTTCTGACTGCAAGTGTAACTGACATTATTTGATTTCTATCCTCAAACACTAAAGCATCTGAACAAATAATATTGTTGTAAGTTAATTCATCAATAATTTTCTTCTCTTTACCCTTTTCAAAATTAACACCCGAGTTTACTTCTAAACTTAAATCTTTCATAATGTTTGAAACGCCATAAAGTTGTTCAGCAAGCAAGACTTTACTTGCATCTATATTGTTCATAAGACCTGCATAATTTTTGTATTGACCAATTAAATCATTTATGGTTGTTACAAGTAGGTTTAGCCTATCACACTTCCCTGCAAATAATGTTGGAACATCCAAAAGATTGACCTTTCCTTTTTCAAAACCTATGTCTATCATTTTTTGCAAGTTTAAGATTGTATCTGTTTCATTAATTCTGTAGCATTTATTTTTATTTGGGCAATCAGAACACGTTTTTATTTTCAATTCATTATAAACTAATTGTTTTGAACTTTGACTTACCAAACCTCCTGAAATCATTCCTCTAAAAACCTTATTCATTTCAGCAAACACATCGGATAGTTCTGTCAGTCTACGATATAAAAGTTCTCTATTTCTATTAATAACACTGCCTTGTGTTAAACTGCACAAAGTTTCTTGAAATTGACTATTTATTCCATCAAGCATTTTTGTTGGAAATACAATAAATGCTAAAAGTGCAACAAGCAAAGGTACAAAATTTAGAGGATTATAAGTTAAATAAAAATTAAAGTAAAATCCACAAATAACCTCAGCCATCAAAAGCGCCACACACGATATGTATTTGTTTTTTGTCCTAAAGGCACTTACACTTAGCCCATATAAAACGAATACACAAAGATAAGTTGGATTGTTTGCATACAATAAACTACCCACACCCATTGCAAGACACGCTAGAATTGCGGTTTGGACATCTGACACATATCCTAGAAATAAAATAAATAATGCTCCAAAAAATTTTATTAGATATATATCAAAAAATGAAATTGACATCAGTCCACAAAACACGCTGATTCCAAAAGCAAAAGCACAGATTTTTTCTAAAACCGTTAATTTGCCACCCACTCCTCTAATGCAAATACTTTCAAAAAATTTCATTGTGGAAAATGTAAATATCAATCCAAAAAGTAATTCTATGAAAGTAATGTATATGTTAGATTTTAAAAAATATATTTCAATGAAAACTTTAGGAATATTAGCAATAAGTGCATAAATTAAAATGTTTATGTACTTCATTGGCTTTTTAATTTTATAGTGTATTCCATATATAATAAGAATTAAAACTACAAAAATGGCATTTTCTAAAAGTCCATAAATGGAAAAATTAGACAAATAACCCGCCAGCAAAAATTCTACACTTAAAACAAGAATATTTTGATTGCACCAAAGTAGAGCAAAAAATATGCCAAATGTAAACGGATTAAACAGTCCGTTTATTTTTGCCAAACTAACTACATAAAACAAGCCCAAAAATACTAGATACTTAAAAAATATAAATAATCTATTACTATTAAAATTTTTTGTATTTTCCATATAACATTTCCTTTTATTTAAGTATAGATGCAATAAAAGGAAACATAAAAAAAGAAATGTGACTTGTTTTGTCACATTTACAATTTTAAAAATGAATAATGTTTTTAGTAGTGGGAAGTATCTTATTTTTTTGAAAAATATTAATTTCAATGTTAAATGCAATTATTACCTTTTCAAAAAGAACCGCCCTCTCTCCTTTTTAGCAAAATGAGATTAATTTATCAATCTCAAAAATTTATTTGTTTTAAATTATTGACGTTAGTTTGTTGAAATTAGGATATATTTTAACCCAATTATTCTTTATTGTCTTGTGTGTCGGATTTAACATTTTTTGAAAGCAAATCCCTTATATCTTTTAATATATATTCTGTTGAATTTTCCAATTCTTCCTGTTGTTTTACTTTTTTTAATTCCTCTTCTTCCTGTAATTTCTTTAATTCTAATTCATGTTTTTCAGTTAAATATGCTTTAACTGCATCTTTATCTTTTAAAGAAATACCTCTTTCTTTTAACACTTTTTTATCTTCTTTTGTAATGGTATTTTTTTCAATATCATTAAGTGCTTTTTCGCGTGCTTGTCTGAAAAGTTGATTACTTTTCATTGCCACTTTCATTATGACAAACAATGTCATCGCTATAATGAAAAAGTTTAAAACTGCGGTTATAAATGCACCCCAATCAATGTATATACTATTTGCTAAGTCAACAGTCCCATCACTATTTGTTGCTTTTTTTAAAAAAGTAAAAGCTGAAGCCAAGCCTTCTTCCGCCCCTCCAAGCGATAAAACCCAGTTGATTAATGGCATTATAATTTTATCTGTTAATGCTTTCACAATGGCAGAAAAGGCATTACCTATAATAACACCTATTGCTAAATCAATAATATTTCCTTTACTTATAAATTTTTTAAAGTCTTGAAAAAATTTTTTCATTAGTTTTTATATCTCCTTATTACCTTTTGACGTAAACGTGTGTAATCCACTGTACTTAGTTTGCCCGAATCTTTAAGCTCTTCCAGTTGCATAATTTTTTTAATAAGTTCCTTTGCTTTTGGATCCTTTTCAGGTAATATGGTTTGATTGTTTTGTTTAACTTTTTGTTCCACTGGTTTATTATCAGTTTTTGGTTCATACGCACTAGTATAAAAGTATATACTAGGCATTATTTTTATTTTTGAAGATTTATGAGCCATTCCTAAAATAAACCAAATTAATGAAAAGCCACAAACTAAAGCACCAACATACGCCACAATGGTTTCCTTTAAAGTAATTAAGTTGACACCTAAAGATGTTTTTGCCATTTTGATAAATTCTGGACCAATAGTGTCAAAATTGTTTTCAATATTACCATAATCTTTTGTCAAAATTACTGCCCCAGTAACAAATAAAGCAAAAATTATAAAAATAAGTACACACACAACAATTCCACATATCATTCTTTTTGTTGAAGAATTTTTGAAATTGTACATAGATGAAGAAAGAATAAAAATGATTAATGCAAACACTAAAACCGCAAGCGAAACTCCTATACAAAGAGAACTATTGCCTTGGTTTTGAAAAAAACCACTAATACCACCTTGACTTAAAAATTCATAAGGGATTATAAAAACACCTAAAAATAAATAAAAATATTTTGCTAAATCTGAATCAAAACTAAAATTACAATATATACTTAAACCCAATGAAACAAACGACACCACCATTAGCAATGTCATCAATATATTTAAAAGAGTTTTTGCGACTTTTACACTTTTATTTTTCATATAAATTATAATATCACAAAAAAATAAAACTAACAAATGAATTGACAAAAATATAAAAGTATTGTAACATTTTTACATTAGAGGTTAAATATGGATACAAGGTTTGGCAGTAATGCAACTATAATTTGGTCAGATAAAAAAAGAATTTTAGGAATGCCTATTTCATTTACAAAATATAGTTTGGTTGTAAGTGATGAATGGGAAAAAATTTTTATTAAAACTGGAGTTTTGTCAACAACAATTGATGAACTTAATTTGTACAGAATTTATGATATTAAAATAACACAAAGTTTAGGGCAAAAAATGTTTAATGTTGGAACAATTTCACTTTATTCAAATGATGCAACAAATCCTACAACCGACTTAGTTAATATAAAAAACCCATACAAGGTTAGAAATTTACTTTCTGAACAAATTGAAAAATCACGCGACAGAAAAGGTGTTAGAGTTGGAGAATTTTATTAAAATATCACTTTAAAAACTGGCTAAATAATTATAGCCAGTTTTTTTTCGAAACAATATTTAAGTTAATTTAAATTATTATTTTAAATTATATGCTAAAATTAATAAAAATTTAATGTTAAAATTATAAAATTAAATAATTTTGTAATTTTTTAATAAAAATCAATAAACAGTCAAGTTGCATTTTTATTAAAAGAAAATTTATATTCCCTAAATGCTAAATCTTTTCCACCACTTTTACAGATTCGTCATCCAAAACGCCAATTAGTTCATTTATAAGCAAATTGTTTGGATTAACCATTTTATTAATTTTAAATGCTTGATTTGTGTTTGTACATTTGCAAATAACAGGGCAGTCACCCGAATACATTGAAAGGATTAACATAATCTTGTTGTAAATTGCTGTGTTTTTTGTGTCAAATTTGATATACAAAGTTTTATTACTCTTTTTAGTTTCCTCTTTTTGCTCTAAATCCTTATCTTTCCAAAAAACAATATGGTCAACTGTAACTATTGGTGTTTCACCATCTCTAATTGAAAGCTTCCCCTTTGCTGTCAACATACAATCTTCAATTATTTTATCCTTGTATCTATCATAAATAGCGGGAAACAGCATAAGTTCCAATGTACCATATAAATCTTCTAGTTTAATAATACACATTTCCTTATTGCCATTTTTTGTGTAAACTTTTTTAATTTCTGTTACAAGTCCACCACAAGTAACACTCATCCCGTCCGTGATGTTAGACGCATAAGTTATTTCCTGTTCCTGTTCGCCGTCATCTATAATGTCATCTTGTTCAGCGTCACTTTCCGCCGTTAACATTTCACTTGTCAAATTGAAATCATCAAAATACTCCAAATAATCATCTAGTGGATGGCCAGACAAGTATATACCAAGCACATCCTTTTCAAATTTCAATTTTGCATTTTTGCTAAACTCTTTTATGTCAGGTATTTTTATTGTATCAAATTCTGCAATATCTTTACTTTGTTCTTGAGGACCAAATGCGTCAAAAATAGAAAATTGTCCAGTCGCTTTTGATTTACGGTCTTTTACAACTTTGTCAATCATAATATCGTAAACAGCACAAAGTTGACTTCTTGAATATCCAAAACAATCAAACGCACCGCCAAATATTAAACTTTCTAAACACTTTTTATTTAATACTTGTTGGTCAGAACGAGATATAAAATCTTGAAAATTTTTATATTTTCCATTTTTTTCTCGCTCGTCAATTATAAGTTGAATAACACCTACACCAACTCCTTTAAGTCCACTAAGTCCATATCTAATACCACCATTTTCTACGCTGAAAAATGCTTTAGATTTATTAATGTCAGGTGGATAAATGTTATATTTTTCTTTTTTTGCGTAAGTGATGTAATGTTTAATTTCATCCGCATTGTTTATTCTGTTATTTATTACTGCTGTTAAAAGTTCAACCTCGTGATAGCACTTTAAATATGCAGTTTGGAATGTTAAAAACGCATAAGCTGCCGCGTGAGATTTGTTAAACGCGTAAGAGGCGAATGCTTCCATTTGTCCAAAAACGTCTTCGGCTATTTCTTTAGGAACACCAAGTTTAACCGCTCCGGGGATTGATTTTTTGCCAGCGGGGTCTTCCCAACCATTGATGAATTTTTCCTTTTCAAAAACCATTTGGTCTTTTTTCTTTTTACCCATTATACGTCTAACATTGTCTGCTTGACCTAAACTATATCCCCCCATTGCTTGACACACTTGCATAACTTGCTCTTGATAAACAATTACGCCATAAGTTACGTTTAAAATTGGCTCTAGACAAGGGTGTGCGTAAGTTACAAGAGAAGGATTATGTTTATTTTGAACATATTTTGGAATATATGCCATAGGTCCCGGTCTATATAGGGAAACACCCGCAATGATATCTTCTAGGCAGTCCGGTTTTAATTCTTTCATAAATTTTTTAAAACCGCCACTTTCCAATTGGAATACAGCTTCGGTTCTACCTTCACCAAGCATTTTGTATACATCTGGATTATTATAATCCATATCTTTACTATAAAAATCTATTTCAATACCTTTATCTTCCTTTACATATTGACAAGCCTTGTCAATATCGGTCAAGGTTCTAAGACCTAAAAAGTCCATTTTTAAAAGTCCTAAATGCTCTAGGTCAATCATTGAATACTGAGTTGAAATATCCTCACCGTTTCGCATAAGGGGAACATAAGTATCAACTGCGTGAGGAGCAATTAAAATACCACAAGCGTGAGTTGACATATTCCTTGGCATTCCCTCAAGCTTTATAGCAATATCAATTACTTTACGAAGCATATCATCTTCTTCATATATTCTTTTTAACTCAGGGATTATATATTTTTCATTTTCAGGTTTTCCTGTTTTTCCAAAATAATATTTTAAAACAGGAGGCTTTTTGATTCCATCTGGAAGTTTTGCTGGAATAAGTTTACTTAATTTGTCCGCCATTGCATATGGAACTTTTAAAACTCTTGCAACATCTCTAATTGCATTTTTAGCAGCCATAGTTCCAAATGTACCAATTGAGGCAACATTTTCTGGAGAATATTTTTGCTTTACGTATTCAATTATATCTGCACGTTTATCAAAGTCAAAGTCCACGTCAAAATCGGGCATTGACACACGTTCTTTATTAATGAAACGTTCAAAAAATAAATCATATTTAAGCGGGTCAACAAGTGTTATGGAAATTGCATAGGCAACAATACTTCCTGCTCCAGAGCCACGCCCCGGACCTACTGAAATGCCGTGTGTCCTTGCGTGATGAACATAATCCCAAACGACAAGAAAGTATTCAACAAAGCCTTGTTCGTTTATTATTGTAAGTTCTTTTTCTGCTCTATCAATAATTTCTTGTGTTAATGGTTCGCCATATTTTTTCTTTAACCCATCATAAGTCATTTCTCGCAAAAATTGGTAGTTGTCCTTTCCGTCAGGGGCTTGATAGTATGGGATAAAGTTTTCATTTGCTGGTAAAACATATTTTGAATCAATGCCTCGTATATCCCCATGAGCTTTATTTCTGATAACTACATCGCATTTATCAGCAATTTCATTAGTTATGTCAAGCGCTCTTTCATATCCGGGAAGAGCCTCAAGCATTTCTTCATATGTTTTATAATAAAACTCCTGTGTAGAAAACTTCATTCTGGTAGGGTCATCTATTGTTTTTTGCATTTGCACACACAAAAGTACATCCTGTATTTCCGCATCTTCCTTTTTTAAATAATGCACGTCATTTGTTGCAACAAGTTCAATTCCTGTTTCCTTGCTCATTTTGTCAAGTGCATTTAAAACTTTTATCTGTTCTGGAATACCATGGTTTTGAATTTCCAAATAAAAATCGCCGTCTGCAAAATAACTGCTAAGTTCCAAAGCAAACTTTTTTGCTTCTTCATATTTGTCTTCCAAAATAAGTTGAGGAATGTGCCCCGCTAAACAAGCCGATAAACATATTAATCCATTTGAATGTTCTTTAAGCGCTTTATAGTCAATTCTTGGTTTATAATAATAACCTTCTTTGGCTGCAATGCCTGAAAGTTTTAATAAATTTTGATAACCTTCATTATTTTTAGCCAAAAGAACTATATGTCCTATATCTCCCTTGCCCGTTTTGTTAAAGCGGTCGTGACAAATATAAAATTCGCAACCAATTATTGGTTTTATGCCTGCTTTCAAACAACCCTCATATAGTTTTAAAGCACCATACATATTTCCGTGGTCCGTTACGGCTACTGCCTTATATCCACGTTTTACCGCCTCATCTATAACATCTTCAATTTTTGTCGCACCATCAAGTAAACTATATTCTGTATGCAAATGTAAATGTACAAATGGTTTCATTATTTATTTCCCTTTATCTTTTTTGCTAGTTTTAATATTTTTTGAAATCTATGATTTAAAGCACTTTTTGTCATAGGATGTTTTGTGAGTTTAAGAAGTTCCTCCAAACTTTCTTCTGTGTTTGCAAGACGCAAAAGTGCCACTTCTTGAATATCTTCAGGCAAATTGTATAATCCAACATTTTCGTCTAAAACTTTAATAGCCTCAAGTTGATTAAAACTAGCATTTAAAGTTTTACTATAATTTGAAACATAACAATTGTTTTGACGATTAACCTTGTTTCTAACTTGTCTTGTCACGATTTCATTTTGGAGTTTTAAAACGGCATCACTTGCACCCATTAAAGCAAGTACATTGCTAACTTCCTCCGCATCCTTTACATAAAGCACATATAAATTTTTTCGTTTAGTCAATTTTGCTAAAATATCAAATTGAGCCATAATATTTGAAATCTCGTGTAGCAAACTATAATTTTTACTACTAAATTCAATATGATAGCCCGTTGTGGTTCTGCCATTTTCGTCAATTCTTATACTACTTGTGCCACAACCTAAAAACACGCCCGATGTAAAACCCTTTAGTCCATCTTCATTTTCTATAATATTGTAATCAAAATTTTCGCTTGTAATTAGTTTGCCGTTATTTTCAATTAATATTTTTGTGTCTAAAAGTAATTGTTTTGCGATATCTTTTTTGATTTCAATTTTATAGTACTGCGTTTGCCCTATTTTAAAATTTTCGTCCATTGTTACAGCATCACTAATATATCTGCTGGAAATTAAATTGTTAATAGTTTCAAATAAAAAACTTAAATCTGTTGAAAAATAAAAATCACAAACATTGTCATCTTGAATTTTATACTCTGCTGACGAGCTGGCAAGTCCGCATAAAAAAGCGAGTGAAGATTTTTCACTCTTAAATCCATTATTTAAAATTTCTTTTTTTACTTCTTTTGAAAAACTCATAACAACCTTTAAAATATTTTTTGCAAATTATTTTATAATAATTTAAGTTGAAAAATAGCAATTTATTCATTATAAAATTCAAACAAAAATCTTTTGTTACGCATTAAAAATGAATATCTCTAAAATTAGGACGTTTACCTAAATTAACAATATTTTTTTCTGGAATATTGTATTTTATAACAAAGTTCATCCCGTTTCTGACATCGCCAACTTTTTCTGGAACGTGAGCGTCACTATTTAAAATAAATTGTGTGTCATATTTTAAAAGAGTTTCAATATCTCCTCTAGTAAAAGCAATACGTTTACCATTTAGTTCTATAAACACATTTTTCTCTCGAGCAAGGCGAGCAATCTCCCCCACATTAACGGGCATTCCAACTCCAAGGTGAGTTATTATGTTTATTGGCTGTTTTTCTATTGCTTTTAAAACACAAATTGTATTTCTCTCAATTTGCGCTTTTGTGTAAAAGTGTAAATTGTTAGGCAAAAACAACTTTGCAAAATCCTTTAAAGAATTTGCTTTTGCAAGTTTATGATAGCCAACATTTACAATGTTTAAAAAATCTAAATCCTTTTTAACTATGCCAATTTTGCCATCTAAAGATGTGAAATTTTCCTCAATTCCAAACAAGATATTCACTCCTGTTGCCTTTTTTGTTTTTTCAATATCCATAATTATATTATCAATTTGATTTCTTTTAACTCCAAAAGTTTTATGGCTAAATCCGTGGTCAGTTATGGCAATCTCTTTTAAACCCTTACTTTTTGCAACCATTGCATTGTCCAGCACACTACCTTTGCCGTGACTATAAGGTGTGTGTGTGTGATAATCGCCATAAATAACCATTTTATTATTCTCCTACAAAAATTATTTCTTCCTCCAAACTCAAATTAAATTCATTTTTTACTTTTTCTTTAACAAAACTAACTGCATTTGCAACATCATCACTTGTTGCATTGTTTTTATTGATGAAAAAATTTGCGTGTTTGGTGCTAATTTCTACATCACCTATTTTAACACCTTTTAACCCCAGTTTGTCAATATATTTTCCTGCACTCTCCCCATTTTTACGTTTAAAAACACTCCCAGCATTTAAAGTTCCATATGGTTGAGAATTAATTCTTTTAGATAAAATTTCTTGTTGCCTTTGTTTTATTATTTCACTTTGTTCTTTTTTTAATTTAAAAGTTGCCTTTAGCACAACATATCCATTATTTAAAAGGCTAGTTTTTCTATATGAAAAATTTATTTGCTCTTTTTTTAAATATGAAATTTTGTTCCCTTTTAAAACCAACACCGATTTAATAACATCCTTCATTTCACCATTAAAAGCACCACAATTCATAACGGTTGCCCCGCCCACCGTTCCGGGAATTCCATAACTAAACTCTAATCCACTAAGTCCAATCTTTTCACAAATTTGATTAACATAAAACAAACTTGCACCAGCATAACAGGTCAAAGTATTGTCTTTAATTAAAATCCTATTCAGTATTTTTAAACATATAATGACACCATTATATCCTTTAGAACTGAAAATTAAATTCGTTCCATTGCCAATAATAAAATATTTGATTTTTAGTTTAGTCAAAAAACACACCAATTTTTTGACTTGCCTTACACTTTTTGGAAAACAAATATAGTCCGCACTGCCACCTATTTTTATACTACAATATTGTTTTAAATCTTGATTTTTTTCACAGTTACATATTTTTGATAATTTTTTATATATATTCATAGTAATTTTTATGAATTTTTAATAAAAAAAGACAAAATTTTAATTTTTTTGTCTTTTTTTGTTAATTTTTTCAATTTTTTAAAATAAATTTTAAAAATAATTATGATAATTTAAAAATTAAATATATTTTTGTTTAAAATTTTTATGCTCCCTCTAGTAGCATTTTGTCAGCTA
>CALBKX010000026.1 GCA_937895935.1 uncultured Clostridia bacterium | reverse complement strand
TTATTTTTCGGTTTAAGGCTTCTTAGGTATGTCTGTGCTATGGTTACTACACGATTCATGCGTCTTAGCCAATAGATATGCTTGTCAGCCTTTTTTCGATGCCTTATGTTTTTTATTTCCCAGTACTACCCACGCCACCTACTCTATCTCCTGTAGCTTCATCATCATCGGTGAGCATGTACGGAATAAAGATACCTTGGCAAATTCTGTCTCCTGCTTCAATATGTTGTGGCTCTGTTCCCCTGTTATAAAAAGCTACTTCGATGTTTCCGTCGTTTTTTACATTTCCAAAATAGTCAGAATCAATAATGCCACTGCAGGCAACGTCCAGATGTCTCTTTACTCCAAAACTTGAGCGACCAACGATTTTAAGAAACTCACCTTTCGGCACATGAGCTTTGACCCATGTTTTTACAATCAGCGTTTCTTTTGGTTCTACCACGAATCGATACGGTGCGAAGAAATCATAGCCAGCACTGCCTGTTGTGCTTCTCTTCGGCAGTGTAACTACAAATGGTGCATTCTTTACTATTTTGAAAAATCTTCCTAAGGTTTGTTTCATAATTATTCCCCTTTCGTTGCCGATTCAATAGTTTTCTTTAACAGCATATCTGCCAGTTTATCTTCTTCTTTAGCGTATCTTTTGATAAAATCTTTTTGTTCATCCGTTAAGCCGGAAGGACACTTTACTTTCATAAGATTTTCTCTAAAAATGTTAAACTCATGTAAATGCTCAATTAGGTATACTGTAAACTCATTTCGTGCCATTTTCTTCCTCCGTTAAATTACACACTGGTTCAGTTAATCCGATTGAGAAATCAATTTTGCTTCTGTCCTCTTTTGCTTGTTTCCAGTCTTTATAGGTCTTTGCTACAAATTCATCAACCATGAGTACAATTCTTTTGCCGTCCGCTTTCTCAATTTCCTTGAACTCAATTACATGCGGATTACAAATAAATGTATTTTCATCTGCTTTGATATTCATTTCTTGTACCTCTTATAAATTTCTTCAGCTTCCTTTTTATGTTGTTCGTTCCAACTTTTAATGGGTTCGGCATCCATTCGGCAGTCCTTGAATGTGATTTCCATTGCCTTTTCTCTTACGCCGTGGGCTTCATTATGGCAGTCTATGCATAAATAAATAAGATTTTCGAGCGTGTCTTTTCTGCCTTTGCTACGGAATACTATGTGGTGGTGATGGTATTCCATCTTGTCACCTCTACCGCACCATTCACAACCCATATAGCCCTTTAAATTCATTACTCGCCTATCTACTAGCTGGCATATCTTCTGATACCCTCTAGGCTTTAGTATTACTCTTTCTTGCTTCTTGATTTCCATAATTTGCTTTCCTTGCTAAAATCACGAGCCGCGGTTCACTGTCTGACCTATCCTTTCGTGGTTTTACCGCCACAACTTCTAAATCCCTAAAATTTCTGTTTCGTAGAAGAACAGCATACACATAATCATAGAAATAATATCCCTTTCGTGGCATTAAGGATTCATAGCCGTTTCTATTCTCTACTTCAATCTTCATATATGTATCCGCATCAATAACTTCCATTAATTCCATTAATTTCATAAATTTACGCTTCTTTCTTTTGGAGTACCTCTTCATTCATGTAATTACCATATGTAACTTTTTGATTAGCAAAAGTTTTAGTAATAAAGAGCATTTCGTTTCCATCTCTCATAACAGAATAAGCATTGCCTTCTTTGTATTTCTTTTTCATGATGGCAGCAGTTATCTCTCCAACATGTTTGAGCCAATCTTTCATGTATCCGTTAAACGCTCTAATTGCTCCTATTCTGCTTGTATATATTCCAATTGGATACGCCTGTCCTTGACCTGTATAATCTGGTGCAACTTTAATCAGCATATAGATTATTTTCACTTTTTATCCTTCTCCCACCTATCTAACAAAAGACTTCTTTCTTTGGGTGTCATAACGTCTAGATTGTGATTTTCCGCTTCGTATACTAACTGGTCTATAAGCCGTGCCATCTGTCTTTTGTCGTAAACGCTAGAGCCTGTATATAAGCGTACTTCCCAAAACTTCGGGTATTTACCTGTTATTTCAACAATCCACCCTAGCCCTTGACGTTCCCAATTCCTTTTTATAGATTCGTAACCCTCTGGAATAACTGCTATATCGTCCCATACGCCAACATCGTGAATTGCAATGCGGTATACTTCTTCTTTGGTAATACCTTCCACCCTTGCTAGCTTTTCACATACAAGCCACATGTAAGAGTTGGCAGTCAATGACCGTTTTTCTTTTCTTGGCTGAAGTATTAGTTCGCACGGTTTGGCTAGCAGTTTCAATGTCTCGTCCATCTTGTTGTTAGGCGTTGTGACTATAAACATAATGTCATTACATCCATACGTCCTAGAGGGTTGATATTGATAATCCTTAATCGTTTTCCACTGCATAAGTTTTATAGTCCGTGTCCACCCACAAACAATCTCCCGATACTTCAACACCAGTGATAATCATGTTTGGGATGCCTACTGGCAGTTCTGCTACACCTTTAGTTCTGCACGCCGCACAACTTGATGCAAAATCAACTACAATGTTAGTTCCATCTGGCAGTTTATCCCACAACGATTTGACGGTCATATACTTACCGCTAAATTCTTTTGCTCTTTTTTCGATAATGATTTTTATCTTTCTTTCGGCTTCTGATTCTTCGATAGCCAACTGTTCTAGCCTCTTGTTTTTTTTCTTTACTACAATTTCGTAATAATTAGCCAATCTGTCCATATACCATTTTGCTTTCTGAAGGTCGATTACTCCATTTTTCTGACGATACCGCCAAAGGTACTTTTGCGCATTGCCTTTCAAAAATCCAATGTATTCTTCATCGCTCATGCTGGCTTTGATAGCATCAATGCATTCGATATCTCCACCTTTGTAATAATCTGGTCTCACGGTTTCTTTAGCCATTGCTTCCTTCTCCTTTTCGCAATTCTCTTATTGTTTTGTCGTAATGCACAACTAACTCCCAGATGTAATACCTTGCTGAATAAAGATATTGGGGACTATTTGTTTCATCGTACCTGTGAAGATTATGTGCTATGCATCCTTTAAGGTATCCAGTAACTTCTTCATTGCTCATATTCATTTTCCTTACAATTTCAGCTAGTTCTGAATCTTCTTCTGGAATTTTCGGTAATTTTTCGTTAGCCATTTTTGCTCTCCTTTGCTAACAGCTGGAATCTATATTTTTGCTTCGCTTGCGGATATTTCTTTTTATCCGTCAAGCTCAAAAACATCTCAATTGGTCTAGCAAATAGCCCTTGTTCGTATTTCCCAGTGATGTGGTATATAACTAGTACCATGCTTTTGATTTCAGTATGTCTAGCTATGCCATCCACCGTATAAATTCGCCCTTTGAAATGCTTATACCTTTGCCCTGCGTGAACCTCACGGTTTCCAAAAATCAACTAATTCACCTCCCACATGCACACCTCTACTCTAGGGGATTCTGCGTAGTATTTAAGGAGGGTGAACCTAACAATCTGAGCGTCATCGTGATATGCAATACCATTTAATGCATCCGTAATAATTTTTCCGATATTATCAAAATCTGGCTTTTTAGTCGGATATATTTCATTGCAAAGCATTTTTGCTCGATTAGCTTTTGAAGTACTTTTGGGTATCGGATAGTATGCCGTCACATGCATTGCTATTGGTGCATTTCCAAAATTAGAACCATTGGTATCATTGCAATATGCCAGCTTTACAAGATTTTCGTAGGAAACAGTTCCTCTCGGCGTATAAGCTATTCGTCCTGTAAACCTTGGTCTGCCCTTTCCACATGGTTTACCGGGTATCACAAATCTAACCGTTTGTTTTCCATTAAATTTCAGCATGTTTCACCTCACGGCAAATCCATATAATTTTCAATTGCTTTAGCTAGCCCTTTTGCCCCTGTAATAAGTCCTCGAACAAATGCATCCTCTTTTTCTTTGTTATTGGTTGCTTTATCTACTCCGTCAATGTAATAACCTAAAATCTTCTTTACGTCTTCCTTATCGTTGATTTCCACTTCTTCTACCTCCCATTAGCCTTTCCATATAATCAAAGCGATGTACTGCATCCGTCTTTCTCCAACTTTGCCCGCTGAATTGTACCGGGTAGCACATTGAGAAAATACGGTCATATATTCGCTTGTACCGTCCATCCTCGCAATTTTTCATATATCCATATGACAAGTTAGTTGTTAGAATTAACGGCTTGCCACTTCTGTATCGTGAATCAATAATGTTGTACACGTTTTCAATCGCGTAGTCAGTAGTTCGTTCCGCTCCTAAATCATCTAAAATTAGCAACTTCGGTCTACACAACTTTTGAATAACTGCTTCACTTACTCCAGTATTTCCAACTTTTGAAAGTATCTTTATAAAAGAAGTCATAACAACTGATACCTTGCGATTCATGAGTTCATTAGCAATACAAGCAGCAGTATAGCTTTTCCCTGTGCCTACGTCCCCAAAGAATAAAAGTCCTTGTCCTTTAAAATACATGTCTTTGAAATTAGCAACATATCGACTAGCAACTTGATATGAAAATTCATTATCTTTCCCTTTTTGGAAGTTTTTTAGACATGCATTAGCAAGCCTAGCATCCAGCAACGATTCAGCTCGTAAAGCATTGACGGCTCGCATATCCTTTTCATATTGAGCCTTTTTATCTTTTGCTTCTTCCTGTTTTCTTTCACATTCACACATAACAGGAACTATCATTTCTTTCATGCTTTTCGTTCCATCCATTGTGGGAAACATAACTTTTCTTTGGACTGGTTCGTGACAAATCGAGCAATAAAGTAAGCCGTCATTACATTTAACTAACCGTCTTTCCATTGCTCTCACCTCCAATCTTTCATTAAATCAATGCCCTTATCTCGGTCTATAGTATCTTGTGATAAGCTCTCATCTTGGTCATTTAGATAGTCGGTAAACGGTGTGCTAGCCGACAAGAACGTTTTCGGGTGCTTGATGTACTTTTCTTCGGTGTGCATTTTTTCAATTTGCAACGCATATCGTTCTGCCGCCTGTATCAAGTTCTCTGGCTTCCAGCCATCTTTGATTCTAGCGTTGTAGCATTTATAGGCTTCACCTTTTCCAATTCTACGTGGGTATACCTGCCAAAATTTCTCAAAATCTTCTGGGTAGTCGTTCTTCTTTTTGGTTCTTCTTTTTGGTTCGGTTTCTGTTGTATTCCCTGTATTTCTCATTTCTTTTTTCTTTTTGTAATCTTCACGCCACTTTTGTCTGTTTTCCATTAGCTTGTACCATTCAACTTGCCATATATCCCAGTTGTGAAACTTTAAATGACTATCTACTTCTTCAATATACCCGATATCTATAAGGCATTGGACTACATGCTCCGGTTCCACTGTATGTGTAAGTCCCACTGACAACACATCCTCAATATCTTCTTTGTCTGCTTCCACGATATTTCCGTATTTGTCAGCATTCCTAATCCCCCATAACCATAATCTAGTTAAAATTCCTAATGCTTCGTTTTGGCTACACCCAATCGCTTTTGCCAATTTTCGTAATTTAGCTGACATAACAGTCTCGTGTACACTTATCCATGCCATTAGTCCTCCTCGATTAAATCGTTTATTCCAACAGGATGAATTAGTAACTTATTCTTTCTGCAGCATGGGCAGTGACCGCACCGTATCGGTTCTAGTACTCCGCTCTTTACTGCTATTACTCTGTCTATCAAAGCGTTTACCCTTTCCAACGCTTTATCTAAGTAGTTTTGTGTAACCTGTATGACTTCGATATCTGGTTCGTATTCTTTGCTGGCAGCGGCGATGTAGAATGGCAACTTCTTTCCAGTGTTTTGTCTTACAATCTCTTGATATACCGCTCCTTGAATGTCATAGCCCCAGTATCTAATAAAATCCATTTGTCCAAAATTCTTGACATAATGGGTTTCTCGTATTGACTGCATAACCTTTAAATCAACAATAGCCACATCCTTAAAATAGCTATCCATTTTAATTTTCCATGGAACGCCGCCGATATTCCCTGTCATAATTACCTGCTTGTCTCCTGCTAGGTATTTTAAGAAATATGGGTCTCTATTAATCCTATCAATAACCTGTTCAGCTTTGACAAATTCCGCTTTGAGGTTTCCATCTTTCTTGAAAATAAATGGGCAATTCTCTTTGAATTGGTCTAATGTCCCTTCGTAATAGTGGTCTACATATGAACCAATTAGCATTGCATTGTTAGAAGGTTGTTTCCATCTTCCTGCCAGTTTTTCCATTGCTTGAAACTCACAACTGCCATGTCCGATAGTTCCTTCAAAGTCCTTGAACTGTGACACTGACATATATTTCATATTGGCTTCTTTGCCATAGTAGGTTTCCTCTGAAATCATTGTCTATCGCCCCAATCGCCATGCTCTGATTCAATAACTGTTTCAGTAAGCTGTCTCTTTAATTTTTTATCTTCTTCTGTTTTCTCATTATTTAAAAATTTTGGTTCTTCTGGTTGTTCAATCGTTGTTACGGGCGGTTCATCTGGCTGGTTGTCTCCATAGCATGAACTGCCATCAGCATTGAACGTTTTTTGGTCGTCTTGTAATGCTTTTTGTAGCTTGATGGATAACATTCCCCATCTGCTTAAAAGCAATTTAAGAACCGTTTTCTTCGCCATAGCATCAAAATTAGTACTCCATGTGGATGATTTTCCCCCTTTCCTTTGGTGATGCACCGGATAATTCCTTTTGTATCTCACTGTCCAGATTGATAATTACTGTTTCG
>CALBKX010000025.1 GCA_937895935.1 uncultured Clostridia bacterium | reverse complement strand
AGACTGCGCAAACGTTGCCAACATCACAGCAATGTCCGTATGGCAAGCAACAACAAATAAAACAACAACGGATGAACAAGGCAACACTACAAAAAACGCAAACTATGAAATAGACGGTACTGGACTCGCAACCCGCATTAGTTCAAATTATCAAGGCAAGGTGTATTATGAGGATGCAAAGAATAGCACGTCTTTGAAAATGAACATTAAATACGAATGTGAGGAACTACGTGAATATAAAGTAACTTTTAATAGTATGATATATGATGGGATGGCTTATATTCCATCGACAGAAAGTGGAGCCAACATACTGAGTCTGACGAGCACGAATACGAGCACGAATACAAGTAAAGAATTTTCTTTCGAATATGATAACAACAATACAATCAAATTTTTAATTGGGCTAGATAAATATGACCAATGGACGGCGGAACTAAAATGTACAGTAACAATCAATTCGAACGATTCGTCTAAGAATGATAAAAAAGAATATAACTATGATTGTTTAGCAAAAATAAAGAGTGGTGAAGATGCTAAATGTTATGATTTTGTACAGAAAGAAGCTGATGATATCTATATAATTGATGGTATAACATATTATTGGAAGGACAGAAGTTTCCTAGTTTATAGAGAAATGACTTCGCTTGCATTTGCAGGTGGTATAGCGGGTTATGGAATAAAATCAGTTGCTACAGAAAATAATTCTACAACTGACAACGCACGCCTAGCCAACTATGGTGAAATTAATGCAGGCTACAGAGGAATTAAACAAGTAGCAAAAATCAGTGCAAAAAATATACAAAGTCTCGCTAAAAAAGGAAATATAAAGGTAACTAAAGCAGCATTTGTGGGTGTGTTTGGTCAGCTTATATTTTTGAGTCGAGCAAAAAGCCTATATAGAGAAGGTATAAATACTTTAAAAGATATTTTTCAAGCAAATGTAAAAATCAATTTAAGTGTTGTTATAGGAAATAGTTCAAATTATTGGACTAGTAACCAGTCTATTTATAACATTTTTGATGGTAAAGATTCTTTAAGAAGCTCATTAGATAAAATACTTTTACCAGGTAATCAATATTCTGCTAGATTTGGTCAATTTTTTGGCGGTCAAAAACACGTTAGAAACGCTTATGATAATTTAACAAATCACCAAGACGCTCCTTTAAGAAAATTGACAGGAGGTCTTGGGGTGAAATTCCCAATTAATTTCTCCAACGCAACATTTAATTTAACCACCAAATTGATAACACTCACGACTGAAGAAATTACAAACAATGCGTCAAATGACTGGTTCACCCTTAAAAGTTACAATAGTGATGGTATCTGCCCAAGTAAATATGACGAAGAATTAGGAGAAAATGAAACATTACAAACCTACACACCAACTGACAATGTGAAAGGAAATCCAGGTAGTTACTCAGCAAAAACAGGAAACCCTGAAAACAGCAAGTTGCAATACAAAGACAAGCCTACAATGAACTATATTTCCGAAAAAGGTAAAAATGGAGCAACAAACCCAGCGAGTGATTGGACAATTGGCGGAACAGAAAAAAATGAAGATGCTTGGACAAAAGTTGGCAACTACTACATTCCAAACAAACTTGATGACTGGAAACTAACACCTGGCACAGTAGTTGGAAATGATGTTATTGTGAAAAATACTACAGATAATTCGTATTCAATTACAATAACAAAATTAGAAACTTGGAAAAAACTTGCATACACTCTTAACTATTGGGAAGATGTGCAAGGTATAACACGTGAAGATTTATTAAAAATTTCAGTTACAATTGATTTAGGAAACAATCAAACAATAATTAATGTTGGCACAGACACACTGCATGAGTTTAATGGAAAAATAAATGTGATAAATGGCACATTTAAAAACTTAATTGTGTTCAACTCGTCAAATACACAAGCGGGATTTATTGGAAAAACCACAGGTTGCACGCTTAACAATTTGTCTTTCACTGGTGACATCACATACAAAGGGGCAAACGTGACAGATGAAAATGACAATATAGTAGGCTTAAACTTTGGAACAATAATTGGTGAAGTAAATGGTGAAACAATAATAAGCAATTTAAAAGTTTTGCCAAACAGTGTCACATTAAATGACAATGCAATTAGCAATATGAAAAACTTTGGCTTGGTTGTTGGAAACGCTTCATCAGAGCTTACCATTTCAAACTTGACTTTAGGAAATGCAAACAATCCATTTGAACTCCACAAAACAAATTCTGCAACATCTTACATTTCAAACTCAAATTTTGGTGGAGTTGTGGCAGAGGTAAGTAATGAAGTTAACCTTGAAGGCATCAGCACTTATGGTGAAGTTAAACTTGTTTCAGGCTTTACAAATGCGGGTGGCATTGTTGGAAATGTTGCTGGTGGCTCTTTGACAATGAAAGACTACACGCAAACAATTACAACATCTGGCAGAGAGGAAACACAAACAACATCAAATTATGCTGATTTAAGCGTGATTATTGCATCAAATTCTACCCTTTATGTTGGTGGAATTGCTGGAGCAAATGCTGGCTCAATCACAATCTCAAACAATTTGCGCATTGGAACCAAAAAAGCAATCAAAATTTCTGCTGATGTAACAGCCTCTAATAGTTCAGCCTACGCAGGTGGACTCGTTGGAAACAACAGTGGAACGGTTAAACTAGATGGCACACCATCAAGTTCAATCACCTTTGGACTAAAGGACAGTGGCTCTTATTCTAGCATAAGTTACATTTTGGCTGGCTACAATCAATTTGCAGATAATGGCATAATTGTGTATGCCGCTAAAGCATTTGCTGGAAAGTATTTTGGAAATTCGACAGACACCATTTCAAAAAACACAAACTTCTATAGCACAATGGCAAGATATCTTAATATCAACAGCGATTGGAGTGCCTCTACAAGCACAACATCAAGCACAATAAACTATGCAACTTGGGATACTTTTGATGAGTTTAATAACGTAAAGGTAATTAGCGATAATAATGGAACATCTATTAGTTTTGATAGCACAGGTACACAATTGTTTAAACTTGGAACGGCTATTGAAAACGGGGACGCTAACACAAAAATTTACGTTGAGGATAAAACTTATGATAAAGTTAAAACAACATACACAGATGAACAAGGAAAAGAGCAAACTTCAACAATATCTTATACCTACGCCTTAGGAACTCGTAATGCGGAGAGTGGTGCGTTTGAACAAGATAGTTCAAATGCCGCAATCACCCTAGACACCGAAACCGCCGAAGGTGAAAATGAAGGTGATAAAATAACATCAATTTACAGACAATCATTAAGTTATAAAGTAACAGAATACGATTTAACTAACAAATTTGATTCTTCAAAAATTACAGGGCAAATTGCTAAGCAATGGTTATTGGAGATTAATTATTCTTGTTATAGTGAAATGTATAAGCAAAAACTTGAAGACACAAACTTGACTTATAAGTATAAAATTACACTTACAAGTTTAGATTCAGCAGTTAATCCAAATGGAAAATATCTTTTGCAAGTTATACAATTAAATAACTACACTAAAAACACAAATATTACATACACAGATAAAGCAGTACAAGTTATAACAAAGAAGAACGATGATAAAACTGAAGATAAAACTGAAATATCTAATAAAACAGTTGATATTGGCTCTGTACCAAGTAATCCAAACATCTTATATGTTGGGGACAAAGATTATAATAACACAACCCTTGTAAACAAGATTGTTTCAGCAAGTGAAACCATTGATTTGTCTGAAGATATTGAAGTTGAGGCTCTTAGAAGCACATACGAATTGGACTTTAAACAAACAGAAAAAGGTAGTGAGGATAACAAATATTATGAAACCACATCAATATCAATTTCAGCAACATACACGCCACAATTTGAAATTGAAATCACAAGCAACAAATTAATATTCAATGAAAATGCAAAAATTGAAGTATCTGGTTCAGCAAATACTAGTTATTATAAAATTGTTGAAAAGACAGAAAATGATAAAACAACACGTGAGATTGTTCCAGTTAAAGCAGACGGTAGTGAGTATAGTGAAAATGAGGAGATCTCAGAATCAACTGCACTTGCTCCAATTAATACAACTTACACCCACGCGATAATTTCATATGATTTACCAACTAATATGAGTAGTGATTCTGTTAGTAGCACGCAAATCAATAATGCTTCAAGTGTAAATATTTATGTTAATCCAGCAAAAGACGCAAAAGGAAATATTACCAGTAGCCCGACCCAAACTGAGGACTTTACACAAGATATTACAATTGGTGGAAAAAATGGATTTAAGCTTGAATTTAAGCAAAACGAGTTTATGTTCAATGGAGAAAAATTTGCTTATGCACACGTGTACAAATGCACTTTTGACGGTAAAGATTATTTAATTGTTTCCTTAGCGGATACAAATTACAACATTACAGAATATGTGTATTTAATTGATGGCGGCAACTTATATTCTTGCGGAAACATTAAATATACTTTAAAAGATTATCAAATCGCAGGCGAAGGCACTTATGCCAAAGACGCATTTGACAAAATCTTTACTGAAACAGGTCCAGCAAGATATGAAAGCTTCTTCCCTAAAACTGAAAAGTACGAAAACAATATTTGCAATATGGAAGATAATTTAACTTCACCATACAGGTTGGATGAAAGCAGAAATTATGTTTTGGATGACGAGAAAAAAATTGTTGGAACTGAAGGTTTAACTTTAACAAGGGCATACTATAATGCAACTGTTGAAATAAATGCTAATGTAGTCGATGTGTACTATACTTACACAACAACATACACAAAATATACTGAAACCTATACAATTACAGCATCTACAATAACTAAAGATGAACCTACAGTAGCAAAAGACAACTCTGGAAACACTATAACCGAAACTGATAAAGTTGTTTACTTGACAAGTGAAAATGCTTTGGAGTTGGAAAAGAAAGAGGGCGAAACTAAAACTAAACATTTAATTACTGCAGAAATCACAATCGATAGTGATTACACCAAAATCACGAGATATAAGGAAGGTTCAGAAACAGAAGAAACAGAAGAATATAAAGCTTTGCCACAAGACCTAAAAGACAAAATTGGTGAAAATGATGTTGTTTACAAACTAACCTCAGGCACTCCAGCAAACATCACAGGCTACAAGGTTGAAACAAGTATCAATGGAAGCACAACCAACACAGTGTATTATTTATACGATAAAAGCGAAAACACTCTAACTTCTTCTTCCGTTTTCTATAAAATAACAGCAATTACGACAGGAAATAATTATTCCTTTGTAATTAAATAAAGAATTGCTCCAAACATAAAAGATTATTTAAGAATCAACCAAAGAATTGCTCAAAAACGTAAAAGATTAATTAAAAAGCAATTAAAGAATTGCTCAAAAACGTAAAAGATTAATTAAGAAGTCAACGAAAGTTTTTCCTCCCCTGCCAAGGGGAGGTGGATTGCAAAAACTTGTTTTTTTGCAAGACGGAGAGGTTTACCTTAATAATTAACACCAGAGTGTTAGCAATTTTAAAAAAAATATTATGCTTGATTAAACATAAAAGTTTGCAACTTATCTTTTTGTGCAAAAACATTAATTTCTTAGCAAAAAATGTAAAAAAGTGGTAAAATAATTCTAAACATAAAATTTTTAGCAAAAAAATTATAGAAAAATAGTAAAAAAAGCAAAAAATAACCACAAAAGAACTAATTAATCAAACAACAAAACTTTAAGAAAAGATATTTTGCAAAATCAAAAAAAGTTTTGGCTGTAGTTTAATACTTTTTATACAAAACATTAATTTTTATCAAGACGCAACATATGAACCACAGCCAAAACAAAAAAACAAAAATTGAAAGAACAACATTTAAAGAACAAATGGAGAGAGAACTATGAAAAAAATATTTAGCATAGTGACATTAATTTTAATAATTTTCACAGGAGCGATATTGTCGGGCTGTGCGCCAGACTATGGTTCTCTTTCACTATCTTTAAAAAATGCAGACAAGATTGAGATGTGGCTCACCGATGAAAAAGTAGATTACACAATAAAAATCAACAATTATTTTGATATAAATGCTCAATTTGACTTTTCTTTTTCAGAGCAGAAAGCAAAAATTGTTGAAAATTCATTAGAAAACAAAGGTGGGGGTGAATACAAATTCTCGATAGCACCACTTCTTGCAGGAAGCACAAACTTAACAATCACACTAAAAGGATTAAACAAACCATTAACCATACCAGTGTATGTCAAAAAAGATGTAACTTCAATCTCTGCAAGACAAAACATATTTATTAAAAAAGGACAAAGTTTAAAAATTGATAGTTCAATGTTTACCTTTGCCCCATCAGACACAACTGAAACAGGATTAACTTTCAAACTAACTGAAATAGAAAATTTAAACTATACTGAAAATGGAATAACCTTTGACTCAAGCACCAACATTTTAACTTTAAAAGAGGACAGTACATTTACAGGCAATGAAATAAGCATAACCGCAACTAGCACATCAAATTCGGACCTTACGACAAATCTTCTTGTTAAAGTTGTTGAAGATGTCAATCTAACAAATTTTGATGTTAAAATTGCAAGCCAAAAAACAGAAAATCCTGAAAAGTTTGGTGATTTTGCAAGTATTAAAACGGGAAGCACGGAAAGTAATGTTACACTTAGTGACATAGAAATTGTTTTAAGTGATAAGGCTGGTTACAAAAAACAAATAAAAGTAACATATGACTTGTTTGAAAGCGGATATATTGTTGAAGTTTTAGCGTCTTCAAAATTAACACTTGGTGCTGAAAACTTAAATAAATTAACTTTAAGTTCTGAGCAAGATTTTACATTGTCAGCAAGTGACGTGGCGGGGCAAGTAGGAGAAAAGTTAACTTTTAAAATTTATCATAAAGATTTACCTGATAATTACACAACACTTGAAGCCAATGTAAAAGTTGTTTGCAAACCAAAAAGCATTACAGTAAATGGACAAAAAGATTTAAATAAAATTGAGTTATTCACAAATGACGGGGCAAAAGAGTTTAAATTTGACATTTCTCCTGACAAAGCAAAAAAAGAAGATTACATATACCAAGTATCCTTTTTAACAAAAGACCAAAATGCAACTGAGCCAAGCACCAATTTGACCAATTTTAAAACTTTTGTTTTACTTACGTATAATAAAGGTGATGGGAATTGGACGGAAGTCACTGACACCGCCGTTTTCAGCGATTTAAATTCTTCTTTAAAAATGACTGGACAAAAGGCAAGTGGTACAACAAAATTGTCTTTAAAAATTGAGTGTTTTGAAAAAAATGCTTCCGGCAACAAAGCAGAAAATGCCATTGTTACACAAGAAATTGAAGTAATTGTTTACACAGGTGCAACAGATTTTAAAATTAAAGAAATTTATGAAAATGGCACAATATACGTACCAATTGGAAAAACTGATTCAAATCAAAATATAATAAAAACATACAATTTCTTTGGTTTGGAAGCAACTGCAGGCGAACAAGACGCGGTTCCAGGGAGATTAACAATTTCATCAAATAGTAAAACAAGCGTTTGCAACATTTCACAACCAGATTCTTCTTCCACAACATTGATAATTGAGCCTACAAGTGTTGGTGAGCAAACTTTTGTTATCACAACACAAAATAGGAAATCTGTAACCTTAAAAGTTGTTGTTTTTAGGGAAATAAGTGAAAGTGATTTAATTTTTGCTCTTTTAGATTCAGCAAACAATAATATTGCTTCATATGATGAATCCGATAACGGCAATGTTAGATCAATCACGCTTAAAGGAATAGGTTCAAGTGTAAATATATCTAGCAAAACAAAAACTGAATATCTTGATTATAATGAAAATTCTTTTACATATAATTTTTCGATAAACAAAGCTTCAAGCAATGAATACTTTAGCATTTTAAATAATAAAACAATAACGTCAAAAAAGTTTACAGAAGGCGACACGCAAAGTACACTAACAATTAAATATTCAATCTTTACAGTATTTGATAAGGAAGGAAATATTACTTTTATTAAAAAAAGTACAACGGATACAGAAAAATCCATTAATGTAACACTAAAATGTGTTGATTATATAAAATCTGTTTCGCTTTATGCAAGTGATAAAACTGATGGTGAAAAAGAGAACCTTTACAAAAAAACAAACATTTACAACAAAAACGACTTATCATATTTTAATCAAGAATTAGCAACTGTTCATTTATTTATGAACCTTATCACCAGTTCTTCTGATAATTTGAATATAACATTAACAAAAGACAACTTTAATTTTAAGTCAGGCGTTGAAGAATTTGCTTTAAGCGGTGATAATCCAATTGTTGTTGGTGACATAGGCTATTTTTATCCTAATATGGTGAATAATGAATTTAAACCTGATGCTACTACTGGATACATTGGGAGTTTCACTTACAACTATAGAGATTTGCGTAGTTTAGATTCAATTTCAATTATTCTTGAGGTTGAAGATGTAAACACAAAAACTAAGTTCTACTCAGAAGTTATTTTAAATGTAGCACAATATGTTGATGTTGAAAGTATTTGGTTGTCGTCACCATTAAATTCAATTTATTTAGATTCAATAAACAGCAAAAAAACAATCAATGTTCAAGTTATGCCAGACAATGCAATGTTTAAGGACTTGGAGGTTAGAGTTGAATCAAACTTTAGTAATTGTTTGGAAGCGGTTGTTATTGATAATACAATTACATTAACATATATATCCGCTGGCAGTGGAAAAGTTTTAATTTTCCCTAAATCAAGAATGAAAACAAACTCACCTAAAGATGAATTTGGGGCATATTATTATCATTTGGAGTTAAATTTTGTTTGTGCGGACGGGGAATTGGAAGAAACCGCATTAAAAATTTCTTCTTTAAATGATTTAAAAAATGTAAAAGCCAACACACATTATTACATTGATAATGCAATTGACTGTAATGGTGAAATTTTAAATTTAAATTTGGGAGAAAGTGGCTCAATTCGTGGCACATTCCTATGGGAAGGAAGTAGCGATTTTGCAAACGATGTTCAAATTGGAAGCATAAACAATTTCAAGGTGGGCAATAGCACTTCTGGAAGTTTAGGTTTGTTTGGAGAAGTTTCGAAAGACGTAAAAATTTACAATTTAAGTGTTAGCGGTTTCTTTGCTGACGAGTATGAATTAAGCAACAATAGCAATATAGGCATACTTTGTGGCACAAACTCAGGAACAATCAGCAATGTAACTGTTGAGCTGAGCAAATCTAACACTGTAAAAATTAATAAAACTGGTTCTAATTCTGCAATTACTGTAAATTTTGGTCTTGTGGCAGGTGAAAATGCAGGAACAATACAGGTTAATGGAAATGCAAAAAACTTTACTCTTTTAGCAAATAATGAAAACAATGTTTTATCCGTTTGTTTTGATTCAAACCCTGCAACAAATTCATATCTTGGTGGAGTTGTTGGAAATAATACTGGTACAATTCAAAACACATTGAATAGTGAAAACTTTATTACAATTGGAATGTATGGAATTAATGCAAATGTGTTTATATGCTCAAATGCAATGTATCTCGCAGGCGTTGCAGGTCAAAGCTCAGGCACAATTTCAGGCTTAAAAGTTTTGGGTGAAATCAATGGCATTGTTACAATCACTGGAAGTAATAATAAAACAGAAGAATTCTATTCTAAAAATGTTGCTGGTTTTGTTGGATTGGCTGAAAATGGCACAAACACAAACAATTCCTTTATTAAAAACAACATTTCAAGAGTATTTGTAAGAGGAAAAGGCGATATTTTGTCTGGTTTTGTGGCAAACGTGGATACCACAAATGTTCCAATATTTGAAAACAACGAGGTTCAAGCGGTTGACACTGGGGCGAGTGCAGGCATAAATGCATCCTTTATGGTTTATTATGGCGATTATAATGCTGACAAGATAAAAGCAACAGGTGTTACTGCTGGTGTTACTGCCAAAAGTTACTTTACTAGAACTTTGCCAAATTCTTTGATTTTAGACACAGGTAAAAAACCAACCAATGCTTATAAAGTTTCCGCAGACTTAAATTTAAGCAACTATTATGGTGAAATTATTTGCCTTGATACAGATAAAATTACTCTAAAATATGCGGATAGCGTCAATGATAGTGGCTCTACCTCCCATAGTTTTGAAAAAGGGCAAGAAGATAAATTTGAAAGTAGTGAAATTTTGACAGATTTTGTTTTAGCGGGATATATGCAAGCAAAAAACGCTGATGAACAATCAAGAATTAAAAACTTGCTTGACACTAAATCACTTCTAGACTATGCAAATGTTTTATCAAACAACTTGAAAGATATTAACATTGAAATACAATCTTCAAATGCAAGGCAAGAAAACTATGGGCAAAAAATTTGCTTGCAAAATGTGGGTGCATTGACAATTAAAATAAGTAGCGGTTTAAATTATACTAATTCAATAAATTTAAATTTAAATGTTACAAATTATTATGAAAGCATTGGTATTTTTGAAGATAAGGATAAAACAATTCAATCTTCTTCAGTCCAGTTAATAAACAACAAAACCACAATTGTATATTTTAAAGCGTACTCTTCTTCATACAATTACAACAACACTCCAATTGAACTTGCAACCAACAATGAAGTATCTTTTGAAGTTGGAGCAAATACATCAGCCAAAATAACTGCAACTGTTCAAGGACAAGCGTGCTTTGTGCAAGTGAAAGATGAAAACGGAAATTTTAACGAGTTTACTGGGGAATCTCTAGTTCTTAACACATTATTTAACCTAGAAAGCACAAATTATTATTTGTACAAGTTTGAAGGAAACGACACAAACAAAACAATAACTTCAGATAACAACAAGAATATTTTTGCATTTGTAAGTGATAATGATAAAGAAAAAATCAAACAAGCAACTAGTTCAACAGCAACAAATCCAAATCTTGCAAAAGAAAGCATTTCATACAAAGTAAAAGCTACAACTGGAATAGACAACATCACTTTAAGCAAGGCAATTGTCGAGGCAGAGCCAACTGACAACATTGAGTTTAATCTTTCCTACGTTACATTTAATTCTGATGATAAAGTTACAGCAACTTTGCGTGTTTATACAGACCTAGAAAAAGGTGAGTATAAAGATTTTGGATTAGAAATTGAAAAAAATTCAAGTGGCAATGAATCACCATATGGATATTTTTATGATGATAATAAAAAAGAATTATTTAAATTGTCTTGGCAAGAAATTGACCTCAACACTTTTAAATATTCATTTAAAATGCCAATTGATGACAAATTTGATTTAGATGTATATAATTATTTAAATTCTAAATATATTGAACTTGAATTCGAGTCTGAAAAAACAAAACAATCTGTTGTTTTAAGAGTGCAATATAAACCAGAAAACATTTCTTCTGTTTTAGTTAACAATTATAGCCCAACATCAAATGAAGAGATGATAACAACAAATAATACATCAAATGAATTTGATTTTTCTAAAATGATATATTCAGGAAATCAAACAGCAACAGGCGAACTTAACATTTTAAATGCGTATGTTTACACAAAGTATAGTCAATTTGATTATGTTGATGTGTCAATGGAACTTTCAGCTGAAGGCGGATTTTTGGGATATATTGATTATGATAAAAATTCAAAAATAGGAAAGTTATCAACAAACACTGTTTACACATCAAATGCGGCAACAACAACATTAAGAATATACAAAAATGACATAAAAGAAGACTTTTCTTCTAGCAATTTATTAATAGGTATTGTATATAGAATTCCAAAAACCGTTCAAGACGGAACTTACGTGCCAATTAAATTTAAATTTTACACAAGTGATGAACTTGTAATGGAAGAATCGGTAACTTTGCTCGCTCGTCTTGCAAATCAAGTTTCTTTTGAAATTTATGATAAAAAAGTGGTTAATGAAACGGCAAGCGAAAAAACATACAATGTTGTTAGAGGAAAAACCTATTTGCTAGATACAACAATAGTTGGTTACTCAGAAAACGAAGTGGTTTTTGAAAGTTCAAACCCAAGTGTAGCTAGCATAACCAAAGAAGGTGATAATTACTATTTAACCATTTCAAACGCAAGCATTGATTATAACGACAAAGATTATTTTGAAGTTACAATCAAATCTTATGGGCAAAAGAGCGAAAACAATAAAGTAATTAAAAGTATTTCAAAAACTACTAATTTGCGTATTTTTGACTTATTAATTGACGATGAAATGTTCAGTAATTCACATTTAAATTTGAGGTTGCTTGAAAGCACAGATATCATTGACTTAATTGCAAACAAAATTAATTATGAATATTCTAGAACGTATGAAAATATTATTGAAACGTTTAAAGAATCCTTTGTAAAAAATGCTAAACTTTATATAATTATAGAAAATGGCGAACAATTGCTAAGTGCTGGAAACACAATTGACAATAGCGAATACAGAATAGTATGCTCTACAAAAAATGAGGGCATCCCAGTTTATAAAATTATTCCTAGACAAATTAGTGACCTTTGTGATTATCAATTTAAGGTTGGATTTAAATTAAAATATAAACAAGGTGTGCCTTCATTAGAAGAATTACTAAATGCAGAAGATAGCAAATCATACACATTCACTGTAAGCACGTACATATCTTCAACAGGAGATAACCCAACACCAATTTTCAATTACCAAGATTTATTAGATATGAAAGATGATGAAAGTTATCGTTTAGTAAAAGATATTGAAATTCCTGCAAGTCAATTTAAAATGATTTCTGTTTCACCAAAATTATTTGATGGAAATGGACACACAATTAAAATTGGCAAAGGGGACGTAAAATTTGAATTAGATTCAAGTTCCGATTTTGCGTTGTTTAAAACATTAAATCAAGATTGCATTATAAAAAATGTGACAATGGAAATTGCTGGCAATTTAAATATCACTTTGGATAATAGCACAAGTTTAAATGGCGCAAACATTGCATTACTAGTTGCGGAAAACAACGGCAATATAACAAATTGCAGTGTTTTATCAGACTCTGTTGTAACAGTCAACATAATTAGCACTGTTTCTGTTATGGAAAAATCATATTTTGCAGGAATAGTAGCAAAAAATACAGGATACATCACAAATTGCTATGTAGAATGTAACTTGACAGCAAATGGTTCTTCTCTTGCAGGCTTGGTGGCAGAAAATACAGGTTCAATTGCAAGTTCATACATTAAGAACTCTCGTATATACAATACTACTTCAACCACTAACGAAAACATAGTAACTGGTGGGTTGTGTATCAGAAATTCTGGCAATATAAATATGTGCTATGTTGAAGGTGCAATGTCTTCTGCAACACAAAAAATATATTCAGATTACATTGCAAATGATTATTCTATAAACTCAAAAATTATATACACTTCAACAAAAACGGCAGGATTTGTTTATGAAAATAGCGGAAATATTAGCGATTGCTATTCTAATATTCCTATCGTTTCAACAAATGAAAGTAGTGGTTTTGTTGCAAATGCAAAATCAGGAAAAATATCAAGAGTATTCTCATTGTGTAAATTAAAACAACAAGACACATTAAACTTTGGATTTGTTGCATCCCATAGCCAAACGGATGATGAAATTATTTTTGAAGACTGTTTCTTTGTAATTCAAAACAACATTATAAATTACAACACTTCACAAACAAACTATGAAATTAAAGAAAACAAATATGTTTCTAAAATTAAAGGAATTGAGCCTTTACCAATTGCAGAATTCAATGTTTTAGATAAAAACGGAAATTTAAAAGAAGATTCTCATTTTAGTAAATTTATTGTAAATAATGATAAAACTTTAAGTGTTTGGTTCTATGTTTACGATAGCAACAAGGAAAAAGCGACTGGATTTGACATTTACTCATATATGGCAAAAGCCGAGGGCTTTGAAGATTTAAAAGGATATTCTCAAGAATTTGTTGCAAGACGATTGAATTTGGTTTCTCCAAATTTAAAGGCATATTCTCAATATGATTTGGAATATAAAGATGAAACTGCTCTTGCATCAGGAGAATATACTTATGTACTTGCAGATAAATATGACACAGTTGGAAGTAAATCAAATCCATATTTAATTTCTTCCGCTTCGGAGTTTGAAAATTTCTGTAATCAAAAAAATGGAGAATATAGTTATTATAGATTAATATGCGATATTGATTATGAAAATGAAGAGATATATTCAAGCAACTTATTTAACAAAACTCTAATTGGATATTTTGAAGGTAATGGCTTTAGTGTTTCAAAATATTCAGTTAACTCTATTTACTCAAATCTTTCAGCAGGGCTTTTTGCTCAAATTGGAAGTAGTTCAACAAAAACCTCTTGTTTGAAAAATGTTAACTTTAGCCCTTCATACATAAATTTACCTAACAGTGTTTATGTTGGTGGAATTGCAGGAACACTTGTTAACGCAAATGTTTGCAACGTTAATGTTAGCAGTAAAAATGTTATTATTGTTGGTAAAAACATTGTAGGCGGTATGTTTGGAATAACATCTGGGGAAACAAACTTGAATTCTATTAATTCGGACATTGTGGCAAAAGCATCAAACTATAACACATTGGCACTTAAAACCATTTCAGATGTAAACGAATTAATCAAAGAAATACAATTTTTAGAAAACACATCAAACAAAACAAAAGTTTCTTATGCAGGCGCTCTTGTTGGATATGTTGGCGGATTGTCAAATATAAAAAATGCAAACGTAGGTGAAAATGCTAAAACACTTGGTATGATAGCAGGTTTAATGTTTGGCGGTGTTGGCTCTTTAGCTAAAGTGTCTGACTTCTCGTTGGTACTTAATTCGTTTGATAATGAAATTTCAGCATATGTGTTTGGTGGTTATGTGGCAGGCGAGTTTAAAGGAACATTAAGTAACTTTGAAATTAATTCTGAGATTGTAAATAGTACTATATTTAACTGCTATCCAATCAAACCTACTTCGGTTGGCGGTGTGGCAGGTTATGCAAAAGGTGCAATCATATCCAACTTGACTTCCAAAGGATACACTGTTGTTGGTGCAAACATTATAGGAAAGGAAAGTGAAAATTACTTAAAAGCCCGCTCTCCATACATTGCAACTTATGTTGGCGGTGTTGTTGGCTATGGTGATACAGTAACCTTTGATACAATCAAAATTGGTGAAGGAGAAACTACAACTGGAACTACTACACAAACAAAAATATCGGGCGGACTTGGTATTTTTGGTGGAAACTATGTTGGTGGTGTAATAGGCTACGCATATAGTTCAGATGTAGAAAAAAACAAAACGACAATCACAAATTGTACAATTGTGTTTGAAAATGAAAAAACATACACCAATAAGGACAATGAAAAAGTTACTGACAAACTTTATTTCTCATATGTAAGCAATGCCATTGGTGAGGACATCAAAAACTATGAGTTTAGCAGTGTCCAAAAAACAGGTGCTTTGGTTGGCGGATATATCTTTGAATCAGCTGATAAATATCTTGTTTTTGCTGGTGTGGATAAAGACGGCAATGCTATAAATAATAACACAATTTATTTAGGAACAAACCTTGATATTATTTTTGAAGATTATAAACTTGATGATGAGCATAAACCTGGCAACATTAACAAGTTATTTAATGTGAAAGGAGTGAAAGAGACAAACTTTAACTCTAACAAAATAATTATTAAAATAAATAATTTAGGTACAAGTGAAACCAATCCATACGGCTATAATCAGGTTAAAGATGACTTCCTTAATAATCAAACAACTTAAAGCTAATTAAAAAATACTTTTAAAAAAGTATTATAAAAGAAAAAGTTAATTAAATGATAATAATTAACTTTTTTTTAAACTTGAATATTCAATTAGCGTTAAAAAAAGCAAGTTACTAAAAAATAACTTGCTTTTTTAACTCTAAAACAAAAATTATTCTCTTGGAGCTGTTTTAAAAGCTTCGATAATTTGTGCTGATAAAGTTTCACGAGTTTCTGTGTTGATTGGGTGAACAATATCTTTGTATTCTCCGTCTGGAGTTTTTTTAGATGGCATAGAAATGAAGTATCCATCTTTTCCTTCAATAACTTTAATATCGTGAACAACAAAGCAATCATCAATTGTGATTGAAGCAACGGCTTTTAATTTGCTGTCATCTTTATCAACAAGTCTTATTCTAATGTCAGAAATTTTCAAGTTTTTGTACCTTCCTTTTTTTTATTTCAAGTTTATTTTATCATACACTTTTTATTTTTCAAAACAATTTAATACATTTTTTCATATATATTAAGGTGAAAAACGATAAAAAAACTAATTTAAATATGGATTTAAATAAAAATGACACATTTTTTAATCTTACTTTTAAAAATATAAAACATATTCATTTTGTCGGCATTGGTGGAGTTAGTGTCAATTCTCTTGCTGTTTTTAGTAAAATAAATGGTTTTGAAGTTACAGGAAGTGATTCTTCAAAATCTGATGTTACAACATCGTTGGAAAATATGGGAATAAAAATATATTATGAGCATAAAGCCGACAATGTAAAAAAAACCGACCTTGTTGTGTTCTCTAATGCGGTTGAAAATGGAATTGAAGTAACAACTGCTAAAAAATTAAAAATACCAACAATTTCTCGAGCAAAATTTTTGTCATTTATTTTACAAAACTATAAAACAACCATTTGTGTTTCTGGTGCACACGGAAAAACTACCACCACCGCTTTAATATATTCAATATTAAAAGAGGCAAATGTTTTTCCAAGTTTGCATTTGGGAGGTAATCTTGTTTGCAATAAAAAAAGTTATGTTTATGAAGGCACCGATTATATGGTTTGTGAAGCCTGTGAGTATAAAGATAGTTTTTTAGAATTTTCACCAAATATTGGGATTATTTTAAACATAGCACCAGAACATTTAGATTATTTTAAAACATTTGAAAATGTAAAAAAGTCATTCATTAAATTTGCCGAAAGGTCTGATGTTTTAATAATCAATAAAGACTATATTGTTCATCATAAAAACAAAATCACTTTTGGGTTAAACTCAGCAGATTTTACAGCAAAAAATATAAAAATGCTAAAAAACGGGAAATATTCATTTGATTGTTACTATAAAAATGAAAAATATCTTCATATTTATTTAAATTTGATAGGTAAACATAATATTTTAAATGCACTCGCAAGTATCGCTACTTGCTATGTTTTGGGGATTGAAAAGCAATATATACACAAAGCATTAAAAAAAAATTGTGGAGTAGAAAGACGTTATCAGTTTTTACACAAACAAAAATTTATCGTGCACGATTATGCTCATCATCCTGATGAAATCGCTTCAAGTATTCAAGAAACTAAAATGTTTTACAAAAATAAATTACTTATTGTATTCCAACCACACACATATTCTAGAACAAAAACTTTAATGAAAGATTTTGTGAAAGTTTTCAGCACAAAAGATGAAATTTTAATTTTGCCAGCATATTCTGCAAGAGAAAAATATGATTACAAAGGTTCGTCACTTGCACTCAAAAGGGAAATTGGTGAAAATGCCACTTATTTAAAAAGTTCAAAAAAAGCAGAAAAATATATTTTAGACAAAATCTCTTCTGGCTATGGTGTGCTTTTTCTGGGCGCAGGAGATATATATAATGTAGCGAAAAATATTGCCAAAAAATGTTGACAACCACGGGTGTATATGTTAAACTCTAGTCGTTAAAAAAATAATATAAAGGGTGAACGAATATGAAAACAGAAATACAACCAAATTATCACGAAGTAACAGTTGTTTGCGCTTGTGGAAATACATTTAAAACCGGCTCTTGTGTAGATGGAGATACAATTAAAGTTGATATCTGCAATAAATGCCATCCATTTTTCACTGGTAAACAAAAAGTTGTTGATGCTAGTGGTAGATTAGAAAAATTCAAAGCAAAACACAATATGTAATTAAAAAAAGAGCCTTACTTAAAATAAAGGCTTTTTTTTAATGTACATAAAATAGGAATGGTTTTATTATTGTATTTAGGATAACATTCAACTTGCTTTAAAATGCTAACAATCAAATTCCTAATTATTTTACAATTAAGAAGTGTTTTGTTTCAAATTAAGGTTTTAAATATGTCATACAACTTGGGTCTTCATTTATTGGATTAACGGTTAAACCATTTGCTATGCAAGTGCCATTTTCATTAAATATACATTTTGCTTCACAAATTACACACATATGTTTTTTTGCTCTATGTGGAGCATAGGATGGTGCTTCTTCAAACAAACATCTAGAAGTATCCCTTACATCTTTATTTGGGTCTAATTCAAAAGTGTTACAAGAAAGTGTGTTTTTAATTTCAATATTTTTAGCGGTACATGTAAAATATTTATTAAATTTACAGGTGGTTTTTCTGCATTTTAAGTCCATACAAATCTCCTTTAGTTAGTATTATTCTTGACAAAAAATAGGTAATTAAACTACAATATATTGAATTTGGAGGTAAAAAATGAAAGTTATTTTACAAAAAGATGTAAAAGGTTCTGGAAAAAAAGGTGATATAGTTAATGTGGCAGACGGTTATGCTACATATTTATTAAAAAATAATTTAGCAAAAAAGGCAGATAGTACAGGCTGTCAAATCAACAAAAGCCAAAAAGAAGCGGATGCTTATCATAAAGAACAGGAACGTTTAAAAGCGGTTGAATTGGGTAAACAAATTGAAAATAAAACCATTGTTGTTAAAGTTAAATGTGGGGAAAATGGAAAACTGTTTGGGGCAATTACATCAAAAGAAATTGCAGACGCTTTTAAAACAACACTTAATATTGATATTGATAAACGTAAAATTTTGCTTGATAGTGCAATAAAATCTGTGGGTGAACAAGTTTTATCAGTTAAACTACACCCAACTGTTACAGTTAAATTCAATGTTAGGGTAGATGTGGAATAAGTTGAGAGTTTGTAATTTAAGTTCTGGCAGTGACGGAAACTTAACTTATATAGAAACCTTAAACGCTAAAATACTTTTAGACGCTGGACTTAGTGCCAGTGAAATTACAAAAAGATTATCGCTTTTAAGAGTTACACCAGAAGAAATTGATGCTGTTTTAATAACACATGAACATATGGACCACATTAAAGGTTTGGATGTATTTGCTAGTAAGTATCATACAAAAGTTTACGTGCATAATAAAGGCTTGTGGGCATTAAAATCAAAATTAAAAAAGGCGGATTTTATACAATTTGTGCCTTTTGACGATATGGATTTTATAATTAAAGATTTATATGTTTCAAACTTTCCGCTTTCTCACGACTCAGTGTACTGCTCCGGATTTAGTTTTAAAGAAAAAACAAAAAAAGTGAGTATTTTAACCGATCTTGGATATACTAACGATGAGGTTTTAAACAGAATTGCCGGAAGTGTTTTAGTATACATAGAAGCAAATCACGATGAACAAATGTTAAAAAACAATCCTACATATCCATTAATGTTAAAACAAAGAATATTAGGGAAACGTGGACATTTGTCAAATATGGCTTGTGCACAGGCGGTTGAGTACTTAGCCCACACAGGCACTAAACAGATTATGCTTGCACATTTATCACGAGAAAATAATACACCAGAATTAGCATATGGCTCTATATGTGCATACTTAAAAGAACACGGCATCGAAGAAGGCAAGCACATTAAAATAGCAGTCACAAGTATTTATCCAAGCTACGTTTTTAATATTTGCTAATAAAAAATTTCAAAATTACAACAAATAGATATCACATAAAATAAGGAATAAAAGTGTATAACTTGCAAATACAATTTAAAAAAAACCTCAAAAATATTTTTGAGGTTTTTTTTAGTTATATAAGGGAAAAGACAAATAAATTTATTGTTAAACAAAAAAACATCAAATATATTTTAAAATAAAAGGGTTAATTTTATGATAAACAAAAAATTATTTAAAAAAATTGTAATTTTACTACTTTTTGCAAGTGTTATATTTTTTAGCGGTTGCAACCTTAATTTTAAGCCTAATGTGGGAGGATATGAAACTGCCAATATGACTCCTCGTTTAATTACACTAAATGGTGAACAAAACACCAGCGATGTTGTGGAAAATGTGAGAACTGCAATTGTTGGAATCAAAAGTTTGCAAAGCACAGGATATTCTGTAGGGAGTGGTGTTGCAATTAAGGAAGGTGGATATATTTTGACAAACCAACACGTCATCTCAGGTACAAAAGGTATAACAATTTATTTTGCAGATAAATCTTCTACTTCTGCCACATTAATTTGGCAAGATAGTTCAATTGATTTAGCGGTCATAAAATCAAACAAAGATATGCCATATCTTGAATGTGAAACGACAGATTTAAAGGTTGGGCAAGACATTATTGCCATAGGGACACCTCTTTCTCTTGCTTTTGGACATACAGTTACAAAAGGGATTATTTCCGCTTTAGATAGGACATTGGAAATTCAAAATAAAGACGGCTCAAAAAACTACATGCAAAATTTAATTCAACACGATGCAAGTATCAATCCAGGCAACAGTGGCGGACCACTTATCAATTTAAATGGTAAAGTGGTTGGCATAAACACATTAAAAGCAACCGATGCCGAAGGAATAGGTTTTGCAATTCCTATAATTTCTGGACAAAGAATAGTTTCAAGACTCAGTGTTGATGCAGGATACAGTGCTCCATATATGGGAATTTTGGGTGTATCCACTGATTATGCAAGGTCTAAAAATTATAGCACAAGTTATGATGGTTTATATATTTTAGATGTGGATAAAAATAGTATAGCGGGAATGTTAGGTCTTTTAAAAGGTGACGTTATTTACAAAATTGACAATGAAATGATTTATAGCTTTTTAGACCTGAGAACAGTTTTGTACTCGCATTCAATAGGAGATGTTGTAACGGTCTATTTATATAGAGAAAATACACCACTTGAAATTCAAATGACATTAGGTGAAAGATAAATTTATAGTTTCATTCTCGACAAAACAACAAAAAATAAATATAAATTCGCATTGCTTTTTTAAGCAGTGCCTTTTTATACTATTTATGTCAAATATTAAACAAGAAATTAAAAGGAAAGTTATGTGACAGTTTATATTGAAGATTGTTTAATTGAAAATTTTGTTGTTACTTATCTTATTATAAAATGTGTATCATTTTGCTTTAAAATCACGATAAAAAAAAGTAGATTAATACTTTCTTGCTTGCTAGCCGCCGTCATTTCAACATTTTATCCTTTAATTAATTTAAATTCATTTTTGCTTACTATATTTAAACTATGTGTAGGTTTTTTGATAACTTTAATAGCCTTTGATAAAAACCATTTTATAGCAAAATATTTGACATTTATATTTTTTACAGCACTTTATGCAGGACTTAACATAATGTTCTATTTTTTAATTTATGGAACAATTCTCTCTTATGATAATTTTCCTACATATATTTTGCTTTTCCTATTAGTGTTAATTTACTTTATGGTTGTAATGTGCATAAAATTTGCTAGAAAAAAATTGGCTATTTCAAACTTTGTTTATAAAGTAAAAATAACAAATCTTGGAAAAGACATAATGTTTAATGCGTTTTTAGATAGTGGAAATACTCTTTTAGATGAAGATTTATCACCAATATTTATCATAAATACAAATTTGTTTAATAGATTATACAAGGATATATCTTTTAGTGACTTACTTACAAAAAATTTTAAAAATCTAAAAGAGCCTCATTACATAAAATCTGCATTCGCTTATGGAAGCGGGAAACTTCTTGTGTTTTGTGTTGACAACTTACAGATTATAGAAAATGATACAGTTAAATATGAATTTTCAAATGCAAAACTTGGAATATCATATTCAAACTTTAATAAAAATTTTGGGTGCGATATGTTATTGAATATCAATGCTTTTGCTTAAAAATGATTTAGGGGGGGGATTATGAAAAAATTATTTGTAAAATTGAAAATTTTTTTAAAAAAAGTATTTTCAAAAAATTATTTAGACAATGCAGAAAATATACTATTATACATATGTGGCAATGAAGCATTGCCTTTGCCTTTGGAGCCTGAAGAGGAAATGGCACTATTAGATGAAATAGCAAACAATAATCAAACTGCCAAGCAAAAATTGATTGAGCATAATTTAAGACTTGTTGTTTATATAGCAAAAAAATTCGATAATACAGGTATTGATTTGGAAGATTTAATTTCAATTGGTGCAATTGGACTTATAAAAGCGGTTCAAACGTATAAATATGATAAAAAAATTAAACTTGCAACTTATGCTTCTAGGTGTATTGAAAATGAAATTTTAATGCAACTAAGAAAAATGAACAAAATCAAAGCAGAGGTCAGTTTGGATGAACCATTAAAAAGCGATGGTGATGGAAATGAACTTTTACTTGAAGATATTTTATATGATGAAAAGCAGACGCTTGGCAAGGATATGGAAAAATCTTCTGAGCAACAATTGTTGTGGGAAATAATAAATAAATTGGGTGTGAGAGAAAAAGAAATAATGATAATGCGTTTTGGTTTAATGGGTGGCAGAGAAAAAACTCAAAAAGAAGTGGCTGACGAATTAGGTATTTCTCAAAGTTACATTTCAAGATTAGAAAAAAAGATACTTTGTAAAATGAAAAAAGATTTAAGGAAGGTAATTTAACTTAAAAAATTTTGTAAATTTTAATGAATAAAAAAATTTTACTTGTTAATCATAAACTTCAAAGGGGAGATGTTATGGCTGCAAAAGTTGTTGTTTGTGGTGTTGATACAAGTAAATTGCCTAAACTTAAATCTGAAGAAATGGAAAAACTAATGAAAAGGGTCAAAACTGGTGATGCACTTGCTAGAGATGAATTTGTTGTTGCAAATTTAAGACTCGTTTTAAGTGTTGTTCAACGTTTTTATGGCAGAAAAGATAAATCTGACGATATGTTTCAAGTAGGTTGTGTGGGACTTATGAAGGCAATTGATAATTTTGATGTCAACTTAAATGTTAAATTTTCAACTTATGCTGTACCTATGATTGTTGGAGAAATTAAACGTTATTTGCGTGATAATAATGCTATTAGAGTTTCTAGAAGTTTAAGAGATATAGCTTATAAAGCCCTTCAAGCACGTGAAAAATTTACTAAGCAATATGGAAAAGAGCCATCTGTTGATGAAATAGCAAGTATTATAGAAACACCAGTTAAAGATGTTTCATTTGCTCTTGATGCCATTAGTGATACAATAAGCCTAAATGAACCTGTTTATGAGGACGGCGATGCAGTAAGAGTAATGGATCAAATTGCTGATACTAAACACGATGATGATAGTTTAAATGAAATCCTTTCCTTAAAAAATGCTCTTGGGAAATTAGATAAAAGAGAAAGAGAAATTTTGCTTTTGCGTTATTTTATAGGAAAAACACAAATTGAAGTATCTGATGCCATTGGAATCTCTCAAGCACAGGTTTCAAGGTTAGAGAAAAATGCAATACAGGAAATTAGGGAAAATATAAGATAGAATGTGAAAATAGTAAGCCCCAAAAGTTGTACAACTTTTGGGGCTTACTTCACTTTTAGTCTTTATGTGTTGCTTTTTCTAAATTAAAAAAAGAAAAATGATGTTAACCTATTGAATTAAAATAAAAACTATGTTATATTTAAATTAATTAAAAGAGAAAAGAAAAATGGGAAGAGATACACACGCTTTAGGTTTGTCTAAAATGAGAAATGATTTATATTTAAACTCAGTTGTTTTAGATGAGGGTTTAAAACAATATATTTTTAATGATATGCCAAATGATTATTCACTTTTGGAAAAAGCATTATATGTTTATATAAAACTATGTAAAACTTTAACTTATGATGAAGAATTTTATTCTAACAATCAAAAAGGTATGAGTGCTTTAATTCATCAAGATATAAAACGCCTAAACAAAGTGAATCTTAAAAATAATAAAATTGTTTGCTATGAGTTTTCATATATATTTGCAAAATTTTTGCAAGAATTGGATGTTGATTTTTTAATAAATGGCGAAAACACGTATGGAGATAATCATACATTTATCACATTAAGCGATGGGAAATTTTTGCTTAATGCTGACCCTTTATCTGGCATTATTGGAGGTGATTTATACAATGCAAAAACCAACAATAATCTTGTAGGACTAAATTGTCAAAATAAGGATAACGAACTTTTAAAAGAATTTTCTAATCTTTATAAAAAAGTATATCAAAACATCATAATGTTAGAGGAAGAAAAAGAAACAGACCAAGATTATTATGAAATGTTTTTGGAACAATTTGAGGAGTTGTGTGAACAGGAACAAGTATCTATATCACAAAAAAAGGATATTTTCGAAAATCAATCCAAATGTGCAAATAGTTTGCCAGATATGGAAAGAATTACTTACACATTAAAACTAGCAAGAGCTGTTTTTTCTCAAGAAAAAGAACAAGGTAAATTTGATGTGGCAGTTATCAGCAGGAAAACATTGGATGGGATTAGATTAAAAAGTTCACCAGCAATTATTTTATCCTTTAATGAAAAAACATTTGACAAAGCAATTGACTCAACAACTTATCAGTTGCTAAATAAAGATGGGATACTTGAGGACATTGATAAAGCGACATTAAAAAATAACTTTAGTTATGGTGCATTTAGTCATATAACCGCTGGTACAAAAAAGAAACACTTTATTCCAGGTATTGATAATGAAGGTGATGAAAATGTTAAATAAATTAAGAAAAATTAATGATTTATTGATAAATAAATATAGAACTGAAGAAAATTTTAAAAAATTATCTATTCAATTAAATATAAAAAAATTGTTGACCCAAAATGATTGTTTTTTTAAAATGTCAATAGAACAAGCATTTACTGTTTTAAGAGAATTGGATATAAAAAAGGAAAATTTTGAAAATATTTATTTGGAACTTACAAAGCCAAAAAATTGACAAATGTAATCAACAATATTAAACTATTAAAGTATGAAAAATTATGATTTAAGCCAGTATGTTCTTCAATATGGCAACACAATGCTTTTTCCTTTAACAAAAGAAGAAATTTTAATTTTAAAAAAAGATAAAAATGAGTTTTCTTCTTATATTCGTCTTCCGTTTTTAGCAAGATTGCAAACAAAAGATGAATTGGAAAAAGTTTATGATGCTGTTGATATGGAAGATGAGTACTGGTTTTTAAAATCATTGTGGGTTGGTGTCGATATTAAGGCTAGAGCTATTGTAGGCTATTTGAAGTTGGAAAAAATAGACGAGTTTAACAAGATAGTCTTATCAATCAATGAGGAAAATTGTGTAAGCACTAAAAGAGATGATTTTTTAGAATTATTTCACAATTTTTTAAATTTAAATAACATTTCTTATGTAAAAAAAGTCGCTAAGTAAAAAATTTATTTAGCATTTGGCAAAAAATTTTATTACTTTTGATGTAAACTAAAGAAGATAAACTAAGTAAAGTCTTTACGTAAGTTTAAATAAAAACTCGCTTTTGTTTAACAAAAAGATACTACATTTAAAAGGTGAAAAATTTTCAACAAAAGTTTTGAAAATTTGAATGTTATTTTACGTTTTTGTGGAAGATTTAAAAAAGGAAGAAAAAAATGAAAGTAAGTGAACAATGGAAAGATTATATAGTGTATGCGACAGGTGATGGAGAAAAATTGGAAGGCTGGGGAAATGTTAAACTTTTGCGTCCTGACCCACAAGTTATTTGGCATAGCAAAAAAAATTTGGCAAAAGAGCCAAATTTAAATGCCCATTATATAAGAGAGAGTACCGGCGGGGGGCATTGGGATATTTTAAAACCTATGCCAAGTGAATGGAAAATTTCATACAAAAATTTAACTTTTTTGATAAAACCAATGGGCTTCAAACATACAGGGCTTTTCCCAGAACAAGCAGTTAATTGGGATTATATGATTGACCTTATAAAAAATGCAAAAAGACCAATTAAAGTTTTAAACCTTTTTGGTTACACAGGTGGGGCAACTGTTGCTTGCACATATGCAGGGGCTGAGGTGACCCACGTTGATGCTTCCAAAGGTATGGTTGATAGATGCAAACAAAACATAAAACTTTCAGGACTCGAACAAAAACCTATTAGATATATTGTTGATGATTGTGCAAAATTTGTTGAGCGTGAAATTAGACGCGAAAAGACATATGACGCAATAATTATGGATCCACCTAGTTATGGAAGAGGACCTGGCGGTGAAATGTGGAAAATCGAAAATGATTTATATGATTTTGTAAAACTTTGCAAAAAAGTATTGTCAAAAAATCCATTATTTGTTTTAATTAATTCATATACAACAGGTTTGCAACCTATGGTGCTTTCAAATATATTAAATGATATTTTTGATGGTGGAAAAACAGACGCGTATGAAATAGGTATAAAAACCCAAGAAAAAAACATTATTTTACCTTGCGGGGCAAGCGGGATAAAAGTTTGGGAGGATTAACTAATGCAAGATTTAAATATATTATATGAAGATAATCACATCATTGTAGTTTTAAAACCACAAAATATTTTAAGCCAAGGTGATATTTCTTCGGATAAATCACTCTTGGATATGGTAAAAGAATATGTAAAAACAAAATATAACAAGCCAGGGAATGTTTTTATAGGTCTAGTGCATAGGCTTGATCGACCAACAGGTGGAATTATGGTTTTTGCAAAAACAAGTAAAGCGGCAAATAGATTGACTGAGCAAATGAAGTTAAAAAAATTTACAAAAAAATATTTGGCAGTTGTTGTAGGCTCACCAAGATACAAAGCTTCACGCCTTGAGCATTTTTTAAAAAAAGATGAAAAAACAAATGTTGTTAAAGTAGTTCCAAGAGGTGTGGAAGGTGCAAAACAAGCCGTACTAGAATATAAAACGTTAAAAACTTTGGATAAGGTTAGTTTGATGGAAATACAGATTTTAACTGGACGTAGCCATCAAATAAGAGTTCAAATGTCACAAATTGGTTGCCCAGTTTTTGGTGATGTTAAATATAATGGTGACACCCTTGCAAAAGGACATAATTTAGCACTATGGGCATATGAATTATCGTTTGAACACCCAACAACAAAAAAACAAATGCTTTTTAGATGTATCCCTCCAGTTGACAAAACTCCTTGGAATGTTTTTGAAAAAGATATATTATTGTTGCAAAATAGGTAATAAAAAATATTCTTATTGTTTGACATAAAATTACATATATGATATATTCATTATTATGAAAAGATTTTTGGTTGTGGTCGTGAAAATATCTTAGTGTGGTTATCCGCACAAGTGTTTTTGTGCCATATCAAAAATTAAAAAATAATGGCACTTTAGTTAGTGCTATTTTTTAAATTCTATGTGATGTTGTTAAGTAAGTCAAACTTATATTTGTTAATTTTTTAGCCACTTTTACAAATTATGGTATCAACGTTTAAACAAATATCAGTTTTACTTTAAAAAATGACTTCGTTACTTTTAGACAAAACTTTAATAATATAAAAGAGGTTATTATGTTAGAAAATAAATATGACTATAAAATTGCAGAGAGTAAATGGCAAAAATATTGGCAGGAGCAAGGTATTTATAATTTTGATAAAAATGATACAAAAAAACCAATATATTCAATTGATACTCCTCCTCCAACAGTAAGTGGTAAAATTCACATAGGGCATATTTTTAGTTACTCACAAGCAGAATTTGTTGCTAGATATAAAAGAATGAGAGGCTACAACGTTTTTTATCCTTTTGGTTTTGATGATAATGGTCTTCCAACTGAACTTTTGGTTGAAAAAGAACGTGGAATCAAAGCGTATTCTTTGCCTAGAGAAGAGTTTACAAACATATGTATGGAAGTGGTAAACAAATATGTTGACGAATTTAAAAACCTTTTTATAAAAATAGGCAATTCAGCGGACTGGTCACTCCGTTATCACACTGTAAGCCCTGAAACTCAAAAAATAAGCCAAATGTCTTTTTTGGATCTTTATAAAAAGAATAAAGTATATTATGCAGAAGCACCTGCACTTTGGTGTACAAAATGTAGAACAGCTATCGCTCAAAGTGAACTTGAAACAAAAGAAATAGAAACTACATTCAATCATCTTAAGTTTTTTGTTGAGGGGACAGATAAATATTTGGAAATAGCAACAACAAGACCGGAATTTTTATGTGCTTGTGATTGTGTCTTTGTTAATCCTAACGATGAAAGATATAAAGACTTAGTTGGCAAAAATGTAAAAGTACCTCTTTACAATTATTATGTTCCAATTATGACAGATGATAAGGCTGATATGGAAAAAGGTACTGGTGCTGTTATGTGCTGTACTTTTGGTGACCAAACAGATACACAGTGGTACAAAAAATATAATTTAGAGTACAAAGTGGCAATTGATGATGCTGGAAGAATGACTGAAAGAGCTGGAAAATATGCTGGTTTAAAATGCAAAGAAGCAAGAGAACAAATCATTGCAGATTTAAAGGAAGCGGGACTTTTATTGTCGCAAGAGCCATTGACTCACCAAGTTTCTGTTCACGAACGTTGTGGGACAGAAATGGAAATAAACTTGAAAAAACAATGGTTTATTAAAACTTTGGAAAATAAAAAAGAATGGCGTAAAAAAGGTGATGAAATCACTTGGTATCCTTCCTTTATGCAAGCAAGATATAATGACTGGGTAGAAAATTTAATGATGGATTGGTGCATCAGTCGTCAAAAATATTTTGGAGTGCCATTCCCTGTTTGGTATTGTGCAGATTGTGGGGAAATTATTGTTGCAGATGAAAAAGATTTACCTGTAAATCCAATGTCTGTGCAACCAAAATGTGCTTGTCCAAAATGTGGAAGTTCAAATTTTAATCCAGAAACTGATATTTTGGATACTTGGGCAACATCTTCTGTTACACCTCAAATAAATTGCAAATGGAAAATAGATGACGATATGTATAAACGTCTAATGCCAATGAGTTTGCGTCCAAATGCTCACGATATTATAAGAACTTGGGATTTTTATACAATTGTTAAATCTTTCTATCATAGTGATATTAAACCTTGGGAAAATGTAATGATTTCTGGCTTTATTATGGCTGGTCAAGGTGAAAAAATTTCTAAAAGCAAAAACAACGCAAAGGCTGACCCTATTTCATTAATTGATATGTTTAGTGCCGATGTAACAAGGTATTGGACAGCAACAGGAAGTTTAGGAAGAGATATAATCTTTGGTGATGAGCAATTTAAAAATGGACAAAGGCTATTAAATAAACTATACAATGCAAGTAAATTTGTTTGGCAGTTTGTTGAAGGCTATACTCCAAAAAATACTGAACTTGAGCCTATGGATAAATGGTTAATTGCAAAATTCAATGCTATGCAAGATAATTTTGTTAGATATTTTGAAAAATATGAAGTTGGACTTGCAATGGGAGAACTTGAAAATTTCTTCTGGAATTTCTGCGATAACTATGTTGAACTTGTAAAAAATAGACTTTATAAACCAGAAGTTTATGGTGAAAAAGCAAAAGAAAGTGCACAATATGTTTGTTATAAGGCTCTTATTGGTATGATAAAAATGTTTGCAATTTATATGCCACACGTTACTGAAGAAATATATCAAAACACATTTAAAAACACAATTGGTGAAGTCTCAATTCATAAATTACAAATTGAAAAAATTGATGATTATAATGATAAAGATATTTTACCTATGGGAGATGAAGTAATTTCACTTGTGTCAAAAATTCGCCAAAGTAAATCTGAAGCAAAAGTGTCATTAAAAACTGTTATCGAAAAAGTTGATGCAGGCGTAAAATATGTTGACTTTGTGAATCTATGCAAAGATGACATAAAAGCGGTTATGAGCATAAATGAACTTAATGTTTTTGAAGGTGACAATTTAAATATTGGCAACTTTGTTATGTAGTGGGAAATATTGCCAAGCGACACTAATTTGTAGTTGCATTTGGCAGTAATAAAAGTCCGCATTAATAAGCATTGGTTTGCGTTCAACAAACTTTTGCGGGCATCAAATTAAAATTTGCGTTTTCAAATTTTTAATGCAAATTAAGACTTATGAAATATTGCAAGAGGAAGAGCTCATATCAAAATAACGCCACCTTGCGAATGGTAAATAAAAATTGTTGTATACATATTAAAATTTAAATGTTTTGTAAAATTTTTCATTGTTTTATGCAAAGATTTTCTACAAAAGTATTTAAAAAAATAAAAATAGTGCTTGCTATTTGAAAATATAAATGTTATAATTGACTCAGACTTCGGGTGGTCCGCTATCTTTTTTGTGGGCATCGAATAAATATAACAAACGAAAACGGTTTGCTTTTTTCGATTAAATGCTCAATCAACTTGGGGTATGAACACTTGGTAAAATTATTATAGGAGGAAAGTCAGATGAACGTTATTGACCAAATTGAAAAAGAAAATTTAAGAGCTGATGAACTTTCATTTAATGTTGGTGATACTGTAAAAGTATTTGTAAAAATTAAAGAAGGTGATAAATCTCGTCTTCAAGCATATGAAGGCGTTGTTATAGCTCGTAAAAATGGTAGCATACGTGAAACATTTACAGTTAGAAGAATATCTAATGGCGTTGGTGTTGAAAGAACATTCCCTGTTCATTCACCACTTATTGACCATATTGAAGTTACACGTGCAGGTAAACCAAGACGTGCTAAACTTTACTATGTTCGTGAATTAACAGGTAAAGCTGCAAAAATTAAAGCAAAAAAGGACTAATTTTATTTAATTTTTAACTTTTTATTGCAAATAAAAAAATTAAACACATTCTTTAAAAAGAATGTGTTTTTTAAATAAAACAATTGGGCGAGGTTAGCGCTTTTGAAACTAATAAAATAAAAAATAGGGGCAATGAATTTTAATTTAAAGTGCATTCCTTATTAGATTCAAAAATTTTACACTAAGGTAATTATTCTTTCGTTAAAGAAATGTCCGCTTAAAATAAATTTAATTATATTTATTTAGAAATATTAAAAATTGAATTTTTGCTACAATTTTTGGCAATACTAAAATTGGAGTTTTATATGAGTAAATATAATATATATTTTAATAGAGCATCAAAAACATTTGGTGAACGCGGATTTGAAGTGATTTTAGCAGTTGTTTTGGCAATGGCAAGTTTAGTTTTAATGATTTTTTTTCCAGTTGCTGGCTTTGCGTTAATGATATTTTCTTATGGTTTTTTATGTGTGGGAACAAAAAAATTTTTGCTTGGAGTTGCGATTGGTGATTTTCTTCCTATTGAAACAGTATTTTCAAAAATCAGAATTTGTGTTAAGGCGTTTTGTTTAAAAGTTGCCACATTTTTAATATCAGTCCTTTGGGCAGTGGTTTTTATTGTACCTGGAATTATAACCGCGCTAAATTATTCTATGTCGTCCTTCGTTATGGCAGATGAGGATTTAAATAGTTTGGAATGTATGGTTAAATCAAAAAAACTGGTGTATGGTCACAGAGGAGAAATATTTGTTGTATATCTTGCATACTTTTTTGTAATACTTACAGTTATGTGTGTATGTGCAGGTCTTGGCTGTGCAATGAGATATTATTTTAATTTTCCTTACTGGATTCCAATTGTAAGTATGTGTTTGCTTGCATTGTTCTTTATTGTAATTTTTGTTGTGCCATATTTTGAATTGATGTTTGCTCATATTTATTTGATACTTAAAAATGAGAAATCTTCGAGTGAAACATTTCCAAAACCAAAAAGAAAATATACAAAAAAAGAGCAAAAAGACGCTAAAGAAAACTAAAATCATTTGATTTACATGTGAAAAAATAATATACTCTTGTAAAGAGGTATAAAAATATGGATTACAACACAATGAGTGCTAAAGACTTTAAAGACGCTGTTATTGCTAGAAGAGAGAGCATATATGCAAAAACTGCCAGAGTTGGCTCAATAAGAGCGGAAAAAATCATGGAAGAAGAATATGCAAAACTTTGTGAAGACGCTACTATAGGTGACCCAATTGCTCAAGATTTATTAGCTGAATGGTTCAGAAATGGAAATGAAATTACTCCAGAAAACATTGAAATGAGTATGAAATGGTTAATACTTGCTGGGGCAAATGGAAATAAGTATTCTTTGGATAGGTTAAAGATTCATTTTGGTTTTGCGTTTGATTCTATACTTGACATAGATGATTTTATGGATTTAGCAGATAAATTTGGAATAAATCAATATAATTATCAATATTTTTTAGGAATGTTGCTTTGCAAAGCTGTTGTTGAGGATATGAAAATTGATGCAATGGAGTTAGCAAAAACGACTCCTACAAAATTACCTTTTAGTGCCGTAGTTATGAGGACATTTGATAGATCAATCAATAAAGCAATAGAAACTGTAATTGCACAACTAAGAAAATAATAGTTTTGTCCTCATTTTTTCAAATATTTTAAAAAATGCCAGAATTTCTAAGGCATTTTTTCTATTAATTTGTAAATAATAATTTTATGTTAGATGATAGAAGTAAAACTATATTAACATATTTAGTGAAAGAGTGTAACGAAGGGTCTTATAGAGTTATTGATACAAGCGAACTAATTAATGCTTTGCCAAAAAAATATAAGACAGATGATTCTAGCGTTTCACTTTGTATGGATTACTTGGAAAAGGGAAATTATATTTCAATTAAATATAAAGATGCAAAATTATACTGTGTTACTCCTCTTCCGTTTGCTCGTCAAATTTTAGAAAATGAAAGCAATGAACGAGAAAAAACTAAAAAAATGTACAAAATGGGTTCGCTTTTGTACATTCTTGTTTTTGCGTGTGCATTTTTGGGTAGTTTCTTGGCAATAATTATATATGGTTTAATTTTTTAAATCTATTAAATATTGTAGTAAATATGTTAGATAAAAAAGAAAGGTTCGTAGTTTTATATTTGATAGAGATATGTCCAAATAAAAGGTCATATCTTGTTTTAGCCGAGCAAATTGCCGAGTTTGTTTCTAAAAAATATTTGATAAGTACAACCGAACTTGATGATATAATGATAACACTTGCTAAAGATAATTATATTGATTTTGTTGTGTCGGATAGTAAAAAAGGTTATTATTATTGTATAACATTAAAAAATAAAGCGTTAACTTTAAAAAGAGATTTAAAAAACCAAAAAAAAGAGTTTTGGCTTTTACTTTTAAGAACTTTTGGTTTTGCAGTTTTAAGTTTTGTTATTGGTATAATTTTAAAAACTATTTTTAAAGGATAAAAATTAAGAGGTCAAAATGGAATATAAAAAATTTGATTTGGTTTCAAAATTTAAACCTTCCGGCGATCAGCCCGAGGCAATAAAAGCACTTGTTGATGGCATAAACGATGGTTTATCTTCGCAGGTTTTATTGGGTGTTACAGGTAGCGGTAAAACTTTTACAATGGCAAATGTTATTGCTAAAATTAATAAACCTACTTTGGTAATAGCACATAACAAAACATTGGCAGCTCAACTTTGCAACGAACTACGTGAATTTTTTCCTAACAACAGAGTTGAATATTTTGTTTCATATTATGATTATTATCAACCTGAAGCATATATTGTTTCTTCAGATACTTACATAGAAAAAGATATGGCTGTTAATGAAGAAATTGATAAACTACGCTCATCTGCAACAACAAGCCTTTTAGAAAGGTCTGACACTATCGTTGTTGCTTCAGTTTCGTGTATTTATGGTTTAGGAAATCCAGAAGAGTATTACAATTTACAACTTCTTTTACAACAAGGTATGAATGTTTCTCGTGAACAGGTTATTTCTCACTTAGTTGAAATGCAATACACAAGAAATGAACTTGATTTTAAGCGTACAACATTTAGGTCTAAAGGTGATACTCTTGACATTTTTCCGTCAAATAAATCTGATATTGCTATAAAAATTGAGTTTTTTGGCGATGAAATAGATGCTATTTATGAATTTGAAGCTTTGACAGGTCAAAAAATCAACAAATTAAGTCAGGTGGTAATTTTCCCTGCAACGCATTATGCAGTAGGTAGTAAAAGACTAAATAAAGCCTTAAAACAAATTGAAATTGATAAAGACTTTTATGTAAAACAATTTGAACAAGAAGGCAAATTAATTGAGGCTCAGAGATTAAAAGAAAGAGTTTCTTATGATATTGAAATGATGAGAGAAATCGGATACTGCAGTGGAATTGAAAACTACTCAAGATATTTTGACGGAAGAGAAGAAGGTGAACCTCCTTATACTTTAATGGATTATTTCCCTAAAGGATATTTGACAATTATAGACGAAAGCCATATGACAATACCACAAATTAAAGCAATGTATAATGGTGATAGGGCTAGAAAAAATAGTTTAGTTGAATACGGGTTTAGATTACCAGCCGCTTATGATAATAGACCTTTAAATTTTGAAGAATTTGAAAATAGGTTAAATCAAACAATTTTTGTATCGGCTACACCTTCTGATTATGAAAAGCAAAAAAGTGGTCAAATAGTTGAACAGTTGATAAGACCAACAGGACTTTTAGACCCGATTGTTGAAGTCGTAAAAACAGATGGACAAATTGAATATTTAATCAATGAAATCAAAAAGACGGTTGCAAAAAATAGAAGAGTTTTAATAACAACTCTTACAAAAAAAATGGCAGAAAATTTAACAACATTTTTAAGTGAAAGACAAATTAAAGTTAAATATCTTCATAGTGAAATTGACACCATGGAAAGAATAGAAATTATAAATGGTTTGCGTCTTGGAGATTTTGATGTAATTGTTGGTATAAATTTATTGAGAGAAGGTCTTGATTTGCCAGAAGTGGAACTTGTTTGTATACTGGATGCGGATAAAGAAGGCTTTTTAAGAAGCGATACTGCTTTAATTCAAACTATCGGTAGGGTAGCAAGGAATAGTGAAGGACGCGTGATTATGTTTGCTGATACAATTACTAAAAGTATGAAACGTGCAATAGATGAAACAGCAAGAAGAAGGGAAATACAAAATAAATATAATATAGAACATAATATAATTCCTAAAACAATTATAAAAGAAGTAAAAAATACACTAGACTTTGCAAAGAAAGAGGATGTAAAAAGAAAACCAAATGATATATCGAGTGAAATTGAACGCTTGAAAGGTTTAATGAACATTGCAACAAAACAATTAGATTTTGAAACTGCCATTGAACTTAGAGATAGAATCACTATGTTAAAAAAGCAATTAAAAAATTAAAAATTAATTCAAAAATAAAATAAACTATAAATTTTTTTAAAAGTTTTGATATTCATCTCCAACCTCATTTTACTTAGTTAAAAATAAATAATAATGTTCGCAAATTTAAGTAACAAAATTTAAACATATGCAGTCAACTCCTGACTGCATTTTTCATATAGAATATTATGATAGCAGTTATTGATAGTGGAAGTGGCGGTGCAAATGTCATACTTGAGTGTTTAAAATATTATAACTATGATTTTATTTATCTTGTAGATAATAAAAATTGCCCTTATGGCGATAAGCCAATAGAAGATGTAAAAAAGATTATCATTTCAAATATAAATTTTTTATTAAAAAAATTTGATATTGATTTCATTATTTTAGGTTGTAACACGGCAAGTAGCATTATTGGTTATGAGGAATTGGAAAGGATTAAATGCCCTATTTTAAAAACCAAACCTGACCTATCTTCTCTTGTAAAACAAAATGGCAAAAAACTACTTTTTGCAACCAAAAACACAATCGATAACTCAAATTATGTAAAATATTTTTTATTAAATTATAACGATATAAAAACATTATATATTAAAAGCTTGCCAAAATATATTGACAATTATTTATCAAATGTTAATAAAGAAAATTATGAAAAATTAGAAAAAATTCTTAAAAAAGGCTTGTTTTTTCATAAAAAAACTAAAAAATATTTAAAAAATACAACAAATATAGCTTTGGGTTGCACTCATTTTAAACATATTGAAAAGGAAATAACCAATTGTTTTGATAAAAAAATTAATTATTTTTATTGTGAAAAAAATGTGGCTAAAATTTCAAATTTTTTAATTAAAAAGAAAAAACAAGATTTTAGTATAAAAGTTATATTGACCAAAAAAGATGATTCTTTAAAAAAGTCAATAATGGATTTATTTTTATAAATTAATATTGAAAAAAACAATATAATAAACTCATCGTCAGATTTAAAAATAAAAAAATTTTTCTAGTAGCTATAACTTTTAATAACCCGGAGAACAAAAAAATAAAAACTACAAATTGACTTTATTGTATTTTGGTACTAAAATGGTTACAAAAAGGATTTAAAATGCTTTGTAATTTATGTGCAAAAAAGTGTAACAAGGAAAGGACTGATGTTTTAGCCGATGGCAATTGCCATATGCCACTTAGAGTCAAAATAGCTCACTATGGTTTATTTTTATTGGAAGAGCCTTGTATTAGTCTAAACAAAGGTAGTGGTGCTATATTTTTTTCTGGATGCAATTTAGACTGTGTGTTTTGTCAAAATTATGAAATTTCATCAAAATGTAAAGGTAAATTTATCACGACAGAGGAGCTTGCTAAAATTTTTAAAGAGTTAGAAATATTAGGTGCGGAAAATATTAATTTAGTTAGTCCAACCCATTATGCTTTAGCCATTGGGGAAGCATTAAAATTATATAAACCTAAAATTCCTATCATATATAATACAAATGGTTATGAAAACATTGAAACTATTAAATATGTTTCAAATTATGTTGATGTGTTTTTGCCTGATTTTAAATATTTTGATGATACACTGGCAATAAAGTTTTCTGGCGCAAAAGAATATTTTAAAATTGCTTTAAGTTCGATAAAACTTATGCGAGAACTCAAAAAAGATATTTTTGATGAGAATGGTAAAATTTTACAAGGTGTAATCATAAGACATATGATTTTGCCACTTTGCACTGAAGACAGCATAAAAATTTTAGAAACAATTAAAAATTATTTGCCAAACACAAAAGTGAGTCTTTTAGCTCAATATACTCCGTATGCAAAAGCAAACGAACACAAAGAAATTAACAGAAAAATAACAAAAAGAGAATACAACAAGGTTTTAAACAAATATATGGAACTTGGGCTTGACGGTTATGTTCAAGATTTATCTAGTTCAAGCGAGGATTTTATTCCAAAATTTCAATTTATAGATTAATTCATTTGGTCTGCTAAATTTTTATAATTCATAATAACTTTACAATAACATTCTTTAACTAATGAGGTAAAAGGGAAGACAGACGATGAATTAACTAAAGAGTTTAAATCTTTTACTGTGTCTTCAATACTTAGTTTTAATTTTAACAAATTTATAGTAATGTTGTTAGAAAATAGTGTGTTAAAGTTACTTAAAATGGTTTGTGCCGAACTTAACACTTCATTAATGCTTAGTCTTGCATTCACTTCGCTTACAACTGCTGTATCTAAACTTACAGAAATGTCATACAATTTTTTATATATATTTTTGAATAGGTTTATTGAAGCAGAAACTGTACTTTTTTCTTGAGAACTTAAATTGCTACTTATTGTAATTGGTTGAATTACTATTTTCTCTATTTGAGCGTCTGGTTTTGATTCAACCAATTTTTCTAATACTTTTTTTGCATCTGCTTCGGTTTCGTATATACTGGCGACAATATAATATGAATCTTTGTTCATATATAAATATCCGGCACCACCTTGGTTTCTTATTATTTCTGAAAATTCAATAGCGAGCACTTTTGTTTGATGACTTGATGTGCAAACAGCATAAACATTATATTCTCCAAGACTTATATTTTCACTAGTAAAGCTAAAACCGCCAACTGTTATTAGGCTGGAAAATAAATCAGCCATTGTTATCATTAAACCAAAGGCAATAAGACAAGTTATTAAACTAAAAGTTTTCCCAAAAAAATGATGTTTTTTTACTTTTTTTGTTGTTTCCATTACAATAATCTATGATATGTTATTTATTATTAATACTTTTTCTTTAACTATTTTAAAATTGTTTTGAATAATAATAAAGTATATGATAAAATGTTGATATAGAAAATGATTTTTAAAAGGGGAATGGCTAATGAAAAGAACAATTAAAGATATTGATGTTAACAATAAAAGAGTCTTGCTTAGGGTTGATTTTAATGTGCCTTTAAATGAATCAGGAGAAATAACTGATGATACTAGAATTAGACTTGAACTACCAACAATTAGATATTTATTGCAACATAATGCAAAAGTAATTATTTGTTCTCATTTAGGAAGACCTGATGGCGAAAAAAATCCTAAATATTCGCTTTTGCCTGTGGCTAAATATTTGGTTAAAGAATTATTAGGAAGAGTATTTTTTGTTTCTGATTGCATTGGTGAGGAGGTTGAAGCTAAAACAAAATTATTAAAACCAGGTGAAGTTTTACTTTTGGAAAATGTCCGCTTTTATAAAGAAGAAGAAAATAACGACCCGCTGTTTGCAAAAAAATTATCTAAACTTGCAGATATTTATGTTGACGATGCGTTTGGAACAGCACATAGGAAACACGCTTCAAATTATGGTGTTGCAAGCCTTCTCCCTAATGCTGTTGGTTTTTTAATGGGGAAGGAAATAAATGCAATTAAATCTGTTATAGATAATCCAACAAGACCATTTGTCGCAATTTTGGGCGGAGCAAAAGTGTCTGATAAAATACCTCTATTAAACAATTTTGTGAAAAAATGTGACACCATATTAATAGGTGGAGGAATGGCTTATACTTTTTTAAAAGCATTGGGGCATAGTGTAGGGAATTCGTTAGTAGATGACGATAAAATTGAAATTGCAAATCAAATTATGGAAAAAGCAAAAGAAAATAATGTTAAAGTAGTTTTGCCAGTTGACTTTTTATGTGCTAAAGATTTTAGTCCAAATGCAAAGGCTAAAAAATTTAAGGGAGATATTCCCGATAGCTATCAAGGTTTAGATATAGGTCCAAAAACTATAAAATTGTTTAAAAATGAAATTATGAATGCAAATTCTTTAATTTGGAACGGACCTTTGGGAGTATTTGAATTTAAAAATTTTAGCAAAGGCACAATAAAAATAGCAAAATTGGTTTTAAAATTTAAAGGAAAAGCAGTAGTTGGTGGAGGAGATAGTGTTTCTGCCATTAAAAAAGTTGGTAGCACTGATAAAATTTACCACGTTTCTTCTGGTGGCGGTGCTAGCTTAAAGTTAATGGCTGGAGAAAAACTACCAGGCGTTGAGATAATTCAGGATTTAGAAGAAAAATAATTATAATACAACAAATAGGATAAAATGGCTTAAATTAAATAAAATTTATAGTCATTTTTTAAAAGGATTTATATGAAAAAATTAATTTATGGAAATTTTAAAATGAATTCTACTCTTTTAGACATAGAAAAATACACAGAAACATTTATTCCTAAAGTGAGTCTCAGTAAAAATGAAATTGCAATATTTCCTCCATTTACATACCTTATGTTCGCAAAGCAAAAATTGACTTCTTCAAAAATTTTATTGGGTGCACAAAACGTTTCAAGTGAATCTAAAGGTGCCTTTACTGGAGAAGTGTCCGCCCAAATGTTAAAAAGTGTTGGGGTTGATATAGTTTTAATAGGACATAGCGAACGCAGGAAACTCTTTTTAGAAAAAAATGAAATTATAAATAAAAAAATCAAAGAGGCTTTGTCGTTAGGATTAAAAGTTGTTTTGTGTGTGGGAGAAACAAAAAGCGAAAGATTAAACAACCGATATACGGAAGTAATTCAAAAAGAAATTTCCGAAGGACTTAAAGGTCTATACGAAAATGAATTAAAAAACATAATAATTGCATATGAACCAATTTGGTCAATAGGAACTGGTGTTGTGCCTGAAGTTAAACAAATTGAAGAAGTTGTCAAGATAATAAAAACGGAAATATCAAACGAATATTCGTTAAATGCAAGTAAAAATGCCAAAATATTATATGGTGGAAGCGTTAACGCCATAAATGCAAAGTCTTTTGCAAGCATCCCAGGAATAGGTGGACTACTGGTTGGGGGCGCATCTTTAAACCCTGAAGAGTTTGCTAAAATATGTAATATTTGATTTTAATTATAAACTATCGGAAGTAAATTTTGAAACAAGTTCAAAATTAATGCTACCGCATTTGCAAAATTAAAATTTTGCACTTCCTGTTTGAATAACCATCAGTTGCTGGCAAATATCCCTTCGGGCTGCTTGCCGACAACTTCCGATAATATAAACTATCGGAAGTAAATTTTGAAACAAGTTCAAAATTAATGCTACCGCATTTGCAAAATTAAAATTTTGCACTTCCAATAGTTTTTTAGGCTGCGTCGCACAAACTCAAATGCCAATGCTCTGCATTGTCGCTTGATTTGTCGCTCCTTGTAATAAACCACACAATAGGTTAAATTTTTAACAACACATAATATAAACTATGTGATGTTGTGTTGTTCGCTTTGCTTTACAACCCAAGTTGC
>CALBKX010000024.1 GCA_937895935.1 uncultured Clostridia bacterium | reverse complement strand
AATTAGATTTAAAAAGGACTTCATTGTTATAACGGTCTTATTATTCGCAAAACCTGTGTTTTGCGAATAAATGTTGAATTGATAAATATTTTATAAACCACTGCTCTGACTAATAAAATTTATATAGAATTTAATTGTACTTAAGTAATAGTTATGGCATTTATACTGTTTAAACTCTCTTTTTAACATAAGAAAATTTATTGATTTTGACACTAGCATAAATTTGGCATTTTTGAATTAATTTTCAAAAGTCTGATATCTCATATTAAATAAGAAAATACTCATTTCCTTATTTTATACTTGCATTATAAAAAAAGTTAAATTTGCAGTTCAAATTTAGCCCTTTTACGTTTATTGTTTTTTATAGAACAAATTATGGAATTAAGTTCATCATTTCATCCAATCTAGATGAATGTAAATAAGTTTCTGGTATTTCTCCAACAATTATGCTTTCTGAAATCATTATTTGTGTTTCTGTTTTTATAATTTGATTTGCTGTTGGCAAAATGACACTAACAGATGATATTACCTTTAAAAATATCCTATGATTAGTTTGGTTGATTCCCGCCGAAGTAAAGGTTGATTCAAATTTACAATTTATAGTTCCAATTGGCAACATTTTTATATTAACAGCCGGTCCTCTGCCCGTAAAAATAGGCATACCGCTAAATGAACCTATAGGAATATTCACGCCAGTAGCACCCATCTGTGAAAGAGCACTTTGAGCCTTTTCAGTTAATTCTAGTGCTAGCATATTTATTGTTGCCGAATTTGAACTGATTGTTACTATTTTCCCGTTATTATCTCGAGTTATCATAATTAACGTGTCATATAAAACATTATCTTTAATTACTTGCCTTACAGCATTTTCCACTGCTCTTTGGCTTAAAGAACGTACTTTAGCCGTACTGGTTGATATAATTACTGGATTAACGATAAAATTCAAATACAGCATAATTGCTATAATTACAAATAACAAAATCGCAAGTATTATTAAGAACTTGCGTTTTATTTTTGTCATTTTTGGAGTTTTTGCTGTTTTCTTCACTTGTATATTTATATGATATAAAAGTTTAAAATTTTACAAATTAGTTAAAATTTTTTTGTTTTAGCTTTAAATATACTACCAAATAAGAAGCCAAAACCAATCGCTGCCGCAAGACCACCAGCCACAGAAGCTAGTCCGCCTGTAAATACACCAAGAATGCCCTGTGCTTTTACCGCATTTATTGCACCCTTAGCTAAACTTGCGCCAAAACCAACAATTGGAACATTTATACCAGCCTTTGCAAATGCAGATATTGGTTCATAAATGCCCACTGCTGCCAAAAAAGCACCTATCATTTCAAATAAAACCAATATTCTGGCTGTTGTGATTTTTGTTGTAATTACTAAAATTTGTCCTATCATACAAATTAGTCCACCTACACCAAACACAATGAAATATTCATACCAAGGTAACATTTTATTTTTCTCCCTTTTTAGTTTTTTGTTGTTTTAAAGATTTACTTTTGTCTTGCTTTATTTCAGGTTCGTATGCTTCAATTGTAACAGCGTGAGCAATTCCTGGGATTGTATCGCCTTGCTGTGTTGAAGTTGAAGACAAAAGTGCACCTGTAGCAACAAATAAAACTTTTTTATACTCTTTTTGTTTTATTTTTTGTAATATATATGAATTAAGAACACTGGCGGAACAACCACAACCGCTTCCGCCCATTAAAACGCTTTGTTTTTCGGTGTAAATTATTTGACCACAGTCATTATAATTAGATTTAAGCTTGTAACCATGATTTTCCATTAAATCAATTAAAATTTCACTGCCAAGTTTGCCTAAATCCCCAGTAACTATTAAGTCATAATCGTCAGGTGTAGTATTTGTGTCTTTAAAATGAGCGATTAAAGTAGCGGCACAACTTGGCGCCATAACACTTCCCATATTGTTCACGTCTGAAATGCCATAATCTGTTACCTTTCCAAATGTGGCGCTTGTTATTACTGGACCATCACCTTTACTGCTTAAAATACAGCAGCCCGCACCAGTAACAGTCCATTGTGAAGTTGGTGGACGTTGATTTCCTAGTTCTAAAGGGTATCTAAATTGTCTTTCTGCTGTTGAAAAATGAGAAGCAGTGGCACAGGCTATATTATCAAAGTATCCGGCATTGACTAAACTTGCACCAACAGCTAAACTTTCTGCCATTGTTGAACAAGCTCCAAACAACCCAATGTATGGAACATCAAAAGCACGCGCTGCGAAAGACGATGTAATTATTTGATTTAATAAGTCACCTGAAATAAATAGTCTTAAATCTTTAGGTGTTAAAGTAGCATTTCCTACAGCCCCCATAACAGCCTGCTCAACCATTTTGCGCTCTGCTTTTTCATATGTTTTTTCTCCAAATAAATCGTCCTTCATTATATAATCAAAATACTTTTTTAAACTACCCTTTCCTTCTTTGGGTCCAACAATTGAATAACTTCCAATTATATGAGGTTTTTTCTTAAAATATATAGTTTGATATTCTGAATTTTGCATTTTACATTTTTCCTTTTACACAAATAAATAAATTATGCCAACAACCATACTTGCAACTGTTCCAAAAACAATTACTGGACCAGCAATAACAAACATTTTTGCGCACATACCAAAAACTATTCCTTCATTTCTAAATTCCATAGCTGGACTAGTAATAGAGTTAGAAAAACCTGTTATAGGTATTATTGTACCAGCCCCTGCATAAACGGCAATCTTATCAAATATTCCTAATCCTGTTAAAAAAGATGCAATAAAAATTAAAAATATTAAAGTGTAAGTCCAAGCGCTTTGCATTGCCATTGTTGGAACTAAAGCAAGAAGCATATCATTGAACAATTGTCCAATTACACAAATCAATCCTCCAATCCAAAAAGAATTAAATAAACTTGGCCAAGCGTGGGTTTTTGCAATTTTTGCTTCAACATATTGATTGTATCTTTCATTTCTTTCTTGTTCTGTCATATTTTCTCCTGTTTTTAAGTTTTGACTATATTTTGAATTTTAAACAGTGATGCATAAAAATTTATTATTTATACAAACTATCAATAGGAGTTTTTATGAAAAATAAAAAAATTATTTCTTTAATTTTGCTGTCATCGTTTGTTGTTTGTGCAATATTTCTTGTAGGTTGTGCGGAAACAACAACAAAATCTACTCTTAATTCGCTTATGAGCAATATGGTTAAAGTGTCTAATACTTTGGATAATGTTCAAAATATAGATAATAACGAGTTGATTATTTCAGATTTTATGAATGAAAACGAACTTACTCTTATTGATGCAAAAAACGATAATTTAAACCAAACTAATGATGCAATGAAAATATATTTTTCAAAAATTTCTTCCCTTAATAATTGTGTTATTACAACAATTGATATAAACAATTCATTAAATAATTTGAAAACTAAAATTTATGCAAAAGCAAGCCAAGTTAAAACGCTATGTACTCAAAGTTTAGATGCAAAAATAGAATTAAAAAATAGTCAAATAAATACCTTACAAGAATTAAACAATAATGTTATCGCTAACAATACTAGAATAAGTTTGACAAGAAATGAAATTACTAATAATTTTAAGAATGTTAATAATATTAAAGAACAATATAGTTCTAAACCAGAGCAATTAAACTCTAGATATACCAAATTGAAAAATAGTTTAAACACTAGGCTTTCCTACTACGATAATTTATTATCTTGTTTAGATGAAATAACAAAAGTGTTATGTTTTGAAATAGATAAACCTATTTATGATGATTATATTTTTGAAAAAGATGTCGAAGAGCAAAATGTAACAGCAAAAACTTGTATTACAAAAAATATCGACACTTACGAAAACGCAGGCACAAATATATATGGAGATTATAGAAACAACCCCGTTTATAATCCAGATAATTATTTAAAAAATTATAACCCGGGCTATGGAATGAACAATCCTAATTTTGGCAATTTTGGCTATGGGATAAATGGCTTTAATGGATATCCTAATGGAATGTATCCAAATGGCTATGGAATGAACGGCTATGGGATGAATGGATTTGGTATGAATGGTTATGGACTTCCATATGGGAATGGTTACCTTTATCCTAATATAAATACTTTTGGAACATATAAAAATATTGATACCTATAGATCAAGAAAAGATTTAAATAAAGAACAAAAGAATTTTGATGAAGAAAGAGATAATCAAACAAATAAAGAAAATATAAATGAACCTACATCTAAGCAGAAGAAATTTAGCAAAAAAGATATCAAAAAATCTAATATTTCAAAAAAAATATTAGATGAAGACGATAATGAAGACCATTTTGTAGATAATCAAAATGACCCAAAAATTGAACAATTAAAAGACTAAAGTAATAATAGTTAAGAATATATATTTGCTTAAAATGAAAAGTTAATAAAAATAAAAGTTTGACAAAAACTTTTTTCTACCCTGCCAAGAAAATGGCAATCTTAGTTAAACAAAAAGATGCTAAAGTTGTGAAAAGCTGACAAAATGTTTATTATTGAAACAAGAATTGCTTAAAGTGTGCAAGTAAAGAAAATATTAGCAATTAATGAAGCAAATATTGTGACATTCTTCTCTATTTACCGCTTAAGAAATTAGTAATTATTATATAAAAAATAATTTGACACCAAATTATGCTCGCGGAACTACTATTTCATTTAAAAATCGTTAAAAAAATTAAATGCCTCAAAACCTTTTAAATTAAGGCTTTGAGGCACTTTCCTATTTGGTGGGCAGGGGTGGATTCGAACCACCGAAGACGTAAGTCGACGGATTTACAGTCCGTAGCATTTGGCCGCTCTGCAACCTACCCAAAATAAAAATTTGATGAGATAGTTATTTATTTGCTCCAACATCAAATTTAATGGAGCTGGTGATCGGAATCGAACCAACAACCTACTGATTACAAGTCAGTTGCTCTACCTATTGAGCTACACCAGCATAATTGGTTTATATTTAGATAAAAACAACACCAAAACATCTAAAATTACCAATAAAATGTATTATATAATTAGGGGAGGTATGTGTCGTTTTTTGTTTTACCAAGCTAAAAGTAAATTCACTAAATTTGTGTAAAAATTATTTTTTGTCGCTTGGTGCACGGTAACAATAACTACATGATTTAAAAACTTAAAGGAAATTATTACCTTTGTGTGCCGCGGGGCGGACTTACCACTCGCCTTGCAGGAGATTTATAAGAAATCCCTTAAGTCGGTGTTTATTCCTACCGCTGCATGGTGCCGCGGGGCGGACTTACCACTCGCCTTGCAGGAGATTTATAAGAAATCCCTTAAGTCGGTGTTTATTCCTACCGCTGCATGGTGCCGCGGGGCGGAATCGAACCACCGACACAGGGATTTTCAGTCCCTTGCTCTACCGACTGAGCTACCGAGGCATACTGTAGCATTACATGTTATATGTAATGCTAATTGATAATTAAAATTATCTGGCGACTCGGATGGGGTTCGAACCCACGACCTCTAGCGTGACAGGCTAGCGTTCTAACCAACTGAACTACCGAGCCAAAAAGGCTTATCAACTACCAAACATTTTTTGGTGGGTCTTCAGGGACTCGAACCCCGGACCAACCGGTTATGAGCCGGTAGCTCTAACCAACTGAGCTAAAGACCCAAAAAACATTGGTCGGGGTGAAGAGACTCGAACTCCCGGCCCCATGGTCCCAAACCACGTGCGCTACCAACTGCGCTACACCCCGTCAAATGTTGACTTTGATATATTATTATAAAATTAAAATAATGTCAACATTTTTTTTAACATTTTCAAAATTTTTTTTGAAATATTTTTTTAAGAGGATGATTCTTATTAAAAACAAATTTTAATAACCTTTAAAATACCCTATGATATTGAAAGTAGCCAGCAAACAAAAAAGTATAATTGTCATAAACTGATATTTCATTCAAATTCTGACACCTTGATTTATTGTTGCTGTTGGCGTTAAACAACTTAAAAATGGATTTAAACTTAATGTATAGTTACATATCTTCAATCGAATACTTGCGCATATGCAATAAAATACATCATTTATGCTCTATACTTCCAAAACATACCATTTAAAAATATTATAAGTCTAAAATGTTCAAGAAAGAATATTTTATTTGGTATATAAAAATTTTTAGTTTATGAATGTACTTAAAAATAAAGAACCTTAGTCTTAATTAGATTTTTGACATAATATTCCATTTTTCATACTACTCTGTCAAATTTCTATAAATTGCTTATGTTAAAATTTAACCAATATAAGGAGGAAGTATGGAAATAAAAAATAGAATTTATGAAAATACACTATATGTAATTTTAAGTGGTGAGCTTGATGAACATAGTGCCTACCAAACTAGAATTAATTTAGATGATATTTTTAGTAAACCTAATTTCAATCAAGTTATTATTGATTTATCTGAACTGGATTTTATGGATAGTACAGGTATAGGTGTTTTAGTTGGAAGATATAAAAAACTTAAAGACAAAAACATACCTATATTTATATGTAATCCGTCAAGTCATGCAGAAAGAATATTTAAAATGACAGGGCTATATGATATTATGCCAAAAATTTCTTAAACAAAAAGGAGAAAAAAATGAAAGTTATAAATGAAATGGAATTAAAATTTAAAGCAATATCAATAAACGAAGGATTTTCACGTTCAGCAATCGCTGCTTTTTGTGTGCAAGCAAATCCTTCGATGGATGAAATAACTGATATAAAAACTGCTGTAAGCGAGGCTGTAACCAATGCTGTAGTTCACGCCTACCCTTTAAAAGATGGTGAAATTACAATAAAAGTAAAATTATATGCATCTGGTGTCGTCATTGAAGTAATCGATAATGGTATAGGTATTGAAGATTTTGATAAAGCAAGAGAACCCTTCTACACAACTAAGCCTAGTGAGGAACGTTCAGGTATGGGCTTTACAGTAATGGAAAGTTTTATGGACTCAGTCACATTATTAAAAAATGGAAAATCTGGATTGGTTGTAAAAATGGAAAAAATATTCAAGGATAAAAATGTAGAAAGCGTAGCAGGTATCTAGATGCTATCAAAAGAGGAAACAACTTTATTAATTAGGCGTGCAAAAGATGGTGATAACGATGCAAAAGAAGAATTAGTAAAAGCCAACTCTCCTCTTATCAAAAGTTTAATAAAAAGGTATTTAAATAAAGGCATAGAATATGATGATTTATTTCAATTAGGATCTTTAGGATTTATAAAAGCTATATATAACTATGATGAAAGTTTTGATACAAAATTTTCAACATATGTTGTGCCAATGGTTATAGGTGAAATTAAACGTTTTATGCGGGATGATGGAGCGATAAAAGTTTCAAGAGCAATTAAAACACAAAATATGAAAATAAGTAAATTTATTGATGAATTTATTAAAAAAGAATATAGAAATCCAACTTATGAAGAAATTGCAAAAGAATTTAATATGGATATTTCAGAAGTAATATTTACAATGGATTCAGCCAAAATGCCAGTTTCTATATATACACCAGCTGAAGATGAAGATAATAAAAGCAATTTTTTATTAGATAAATATACTGCTGACGCAAGTGACGATATGGTTGATAATTTGGTTTTAAAAGAAGTTTTAAAAAACTTAAATGAAAGAGATAAACAGATTATTGTCTTACGTTTCTTTAGGGATAAAACTCAAAGTGAAATCGCTAAAATTTTGGGGGTTTCACAGGTACAAGTTAGCAGACTAGAAAATAAAATCATAGATAAAATGCGTCAATCATTAATTTCAAACGAATAGAATTATGAATGTAAAAATGATATTGTAAAAAATAGTTTTGATGTTTAAAAGGCAAAATTGGTAAATAATTACCAATTTTGCCTTTTATAATTATCAAATATTCGCTTTAAGCGGATTTTACCTAGAAGTTTTGCTCTTATTTTGTGAATAGTTTAAATGTTAAAAAACATATACATAGTAGATTTCTATTTAGGACAATTTTGTCCCCTAAAAAGTTAAATGATATGCTTTAATAAATCAAATAAAATCAATGTTTTGTAAACTAATGAACTATCGCTAAAGTGTAAAATGAAAACAAAAAAAACAAATTTTACATCTTGCTTTATCTTAGTTCTTCAATATGTTTTACATAATCTAAAGAATTAATAGCTGCAATTATTTCAGTATGAGTTTTGTATTTTTTTAACTCTGGGCTTTGCACAGTTAAAGAAATTGTATATACACTAAGTCCAGAATTAAGATATGCAGGATTTAATTCTATATCATCAATTCTTAAACCTAATTCCCTAATAGTTGTCATAAATCTTGGCAAGTTATTTTTATTGTCTAATTCTAAATGAATTTCAAAATGATTTGAGCGATTCTTTAAAAATAATTCAATTTTTGGAAATAAAGATAGACTACATAATAAAACAACAAACCCTATAATTGCTATTGTGTAAAATCCAATTCCTAAGCATAAGCCTATTATGCCACAAGCCCAAAGGCTTATTGATGTTGTTAAACCTTTAATTTGGTTTTTTGAAGTGAACAATACTGAATTATTGCTAAGTGAAGCTACAGCAATTACAACGCCAGCTGAAACAAGAGAAACAGTAACAGCATATGATTCTATTAAAAATATATCAAGCATTCCAGCAAGAGTCGATGCTAGCGAAACGACCATAAAAGTCCTAAGTCCTGCCGAATGCCTTTTACTAGCTCTTTCACAGCCTAAAATTGCAGATAAGATAATTGATAAAGCAATTCTTAAGCAAATTGCTCCTACTGTAATATTTGAAGACCACTCTCCTAAAATTTTTGCAATTGGATCTATCATAATTTTCTCCTTTAAAATCTATTTCTTCTATTTTTTCTTTTTATTATATCACTATACAACGCTTCTAACGCTTCTTCACTCGCCTCGTTAAATGCTTGTTCTTCTTTAGAAATCGGACTTTCCTCATTATTTTGTTGTTCAATCTTATGTATTCTTTCAATAAGTAATTCTACTTCTGACTTTGGCTTTTCTTCTGCTATACTGTTTTCTAACGGCACTACATCTTCAATTTTGGTCGAATACGATTTTGAAAGATACAAAGACAATTTTGCACACACTGGACCGACCAACTCATATAAAACGCAAGATGCGAGTATAATTGTCTGCAGTGCATCACCAATATTTCCCCCTAAAGACCTAGCACCTAATGTTGCAAGTCCAATTGCCACTCCGGCTTGAGGAATTAATGCAAGACCTAAATAGTTACGAATTTCTTTAGGTTTTTTAATTGTCAAACATCCTAAATATGCACCTAAATATTTACCTAAAATCCTTACAAGAAAGTATATTATACCAATTGACCATAATGGCAAATTCCCAAATATGCTTGAATTAGAGAATAATGCAGATAAATTAAAACTTAAACCTGATTTAACAAAAAACAAAAGTAAAATTGGAGGACTAAAGTAATTAACTTGTAAAAATAATTTTTCATCATTTGTTAAATTAATATAGACTGTTCCAATAACCATACAACCAAGCAGTGGGGAAACATCCAATAAAGAACTAAATCCGCAGAACAATAATAAAATACTTAACACGATAATAAGTCTATTATCAGAGCCATATTTTATTTGCATTAATAATTTTAAAACATAACCTAAAATTGCTCCAACAACCAATGTTGCTAGGTTTTTTAGTATAGGTAAAATAACAATTTCAAAACTGAATCCACTTGCAACACCACCACTTAAAGAAACTAGTGCGATTGATATGGCAACACTATATGCAATTAAACTAACAACGTCATCAAGTGCAACAACTTGCAATAGGGTGTCAACAAACTCACCTTTTGCTTTTGTTTGTCTTATTGTCATAATTGTTGAAGCGGGTGCAGTTGCAGAAGCTAGTGCTGCTAAGACGATTGAAAAAGCCAAATTTAAATTTAGTACAAAATACATTACAATAAAAACTACAATCGAAGCCATAATTGCTTCAAAAAAGGTTAATATAATAATTTTAAAACCACTTTTCTTTAAACTGGAAAATTTAAAAAATTCACCAACACTAAAAGCAATAAAAGCAAGAGCTATATCGGAGATAAAGTCTAACCCCTCAATCACGTGCGAAGGAATTAAGTTTAAACAATAAGGACCTATTAAAATACCAGCGATTATGTAACCAGTAACATTAGGTAATTTTGCAAGTTTTGTTAATCTTGTCATAAAAAAACCTACAGCCATTATAATTGAAACAGAAACAATTATTTGTGTAACTGGCGATGTGGCGCTTAACTTATCAACAAAACTTGTCACAACATTCTCCTTTTTTGTGTATTTAAGTATAACATTATTATAAATAATGTCAAGTTAAAAAATTACAAAAATACGTATTATGCTTGTTAAATAATAAGCCTTTGTATAGTTGGTTATTTTACGAAAAATATTACAAGTAAATTTTAGCATTTAAATAACTATGAAAATTACTTTAATTATGTTAATAAAAACAAAAATTTTTATATAAATTACAAAAAAATCAAGGCAAATATTCACCTAAAACTTTCTTTCATTTTGGGTTTGTATTAACCTTGATTAATTTGAAAAACAATAATTAATATTAATTTATTTTGCTGTTTCAGTAAATCTAGATTCTCTTATAACATTTACTTTGATTTGTCCTGGATATTCCATTTGGTCTTCAATTTTTTTAGCTATATCTTTTGCCATAAACATAGCATCTTCATCAGATATTTGTTCTGGTTTAACAATAATTCTGACTTCTCTACCTGCTTGAACGGCAAATGATTTTTCAACACCTTTAAACTCGTTAGCTATACTTTCAAGTTGTTCAAGGCGTTTTACATATGTTTCCAAAGTTTCTCTTCTTGCACCTGGTCTAGCACTTGAAATAGCATCAGCAACTTGAACCAAAATTGCTTCAATACTTTGGAATTCAACATTAAAGTGATGAGCTTCAATGCAGTGTATCACCGCTGGGCTTTCCTTGTACTTTTTAGCCAAGTCAACACCAATTTGAACGTGAGTCCCTTCAACTTCTTGGTCAAGTGCTTTCCCTATATCATGTAAAAGACCACCACGTTTTGCAATTTTTATATCCGCTCCAACTTCAGCGGCAAGCAATCCTGCAATATAACAGGTTTCTAAACTATGTTTTAAAACGTTTTGACCATAACTGGTTCTGAATTTAAGTCTGCCTAAAGTCTTTACCAATTCTGGATGCAATCCATATACGCCAGCTTCATTTACTGCTTGCTCTCCAGCTTCTTTTATTTGAATGTCAATGTCACGTTTTACTTTATCTACAATTTCTTCAATTCGCGTAGGATGTATTCTACCATCCATAATAAGTTTTTCAAGAGATAATCTCGCAATTTCTCTTCTAATAGGGTCAAAACAAGAGATAGTAATAGTTTCTGGTGTATCATCAACAATCAAATCAACACCTGTAGCACTTTCAATTGCTCTTATGTTACGGCCCTCACGACCTATGATTCTTCCCTTCATTTCTTCATTTGGAATTGACACACTTGATATAGTGGCTTCGGCTACCATATCAGTAGCACATTTTTGTATGGCTAAACTAACAATATTTTGAGCCTCTTTTCTTGCATTTTCTCTTGCATCTTCCTCAATTTGTTTAACCATTTTGGCAGCGTCTTTTCTTGCATCTTCCGTCATTGAATTGACTAAAACTTGTTTAGCCTCATCTTTTGTCATAAAGGAAATTTTTTCTAATTCAGAAAGCATTTCTTCTTTAATTTTTGCTTGTTTTTCTAATTCATCTGAAAGTGCTAAACTTTTATCATCAATACGTTTTGATTTTTCGTCCAATTCCTGTTGTTTTTTATCAAGATATAAGTCTTTTTTATCGATAAAATCTTCTTTTTGAGAAATTCTATCTTCAGATTTTTTTAGTTCGTTTCTCTTAAAGTTGATTTCTTCCATTGCTTCATCTTTAAGTTTTTGAACTTCTTCTTTTGCTTCTAGTGTTGCTTCTTTTTTTATAGTTTTAGCTTCCGCATAAGCATCTTCTATTATTTTTAAAGCTGCTGCTTTATTTTTGCTAACTTTTTTTGATACAAAAAAATTAAATAACCAATATCCAACAACTAAGCCAATAATTAATGTTCCGATAGAAACTAGAACTAATGTAGTTACACTAGCACACATTAATTCAATGTACATTTTTATTCCCCTTTTTATATTTTAAGTTGACAAGGAGAATTGTTCTTTTCATTTTGCATTTTAATCTATGCAAATATAGTTTATAACTTATAAAATTTTTAGTCAACTAATTTAACTAATCCACAAAAAAAATAAGGTCACATATTGTCACCTTAAATAATAAAAGAAAAATCAAACAATTGTCATTATTAAAATTTGAAAAAGGTTAATTATCAACGTTAAATTTCTATAATTTCTAAATTTTCAATTGCTTTATTGATTAACTTTTCAATATCCAGTTTGTTTTCTTCCCTTTTTGCTTTATCTAAATGAGGTTTAATAACGGGGTTTTTAGGAAGAAATACTGTACAGCAATCTTCGTATGGTAAAATACTTGTATCGTAAGTTCCAATTTTTTTTGAAATCTCAATAATTTCCATTTTATCCATTCCTATGCAAGGTCTAAAAACAGGATAAGTGGTTTGTGCATCATTTGTTACATTTATACTCTCAATAGTTTGGCTAGCTACTTGTGCTAAACTTTCACCAGTTATAATTGCCTTTGCTCCAAATTTATCACAACAAATTTTTGCAATTCGCATCATTATTCTGCGCATAATTGTTATCATAAATTCAGGTGCGCAATGTTTATGAATTTCTTCTTGAATTTCTGTAAAAGGACAACATATTAATTTAAAATGACCAGTATAATCAGTTAATATTTTTGCAAGTTTACATACTTTTTCTTTTGCTTGGGCACTTGTGTAAGGAAAACTATGAAAATGTAAACCAACGAGTTCAAGTCCTCGTTTTGACATCATATATCCTGCAACAGGACTATCTATTCCCCCACTCAACAAAATCAAACCTTTTCCAGAAGTTCCAACTGGCATTCCACCACAGCAAGGAATACTTTTTGTTAAAATATATGTTTTTTTATTTTCTCTAATTTCAACAACTAATTCTAACTCGGGGTTTTTTAAACATACTTTTAAATTTGGATTAGCGTCTAATACTATTCCACCTAATATTTTTTCATACTCGTTTGAAGCAATAGAAAATGTTTTGTCTGCTCTTTTAACTGTAACTCTAAAAGTTTTAGCGTCAGTTTTATAATTTGCTAAAAATTTTTCTAATAATTCCTTTGATGTATCAAATTCTGTTGCAATACTTAGTGATGTTAAACCAAATATTTTAGTAAGATTGTTAATAATTGAATTTAAATCCATATCATCAAAATTGGCAACTAAATATCTTCCTGAAATTTTAACAACATCACAACCGTATTCTTTTACTTTGTTTTTTATGTTATTTAAAAGCACTCTTTCAAAATAAGATTTATTTTTACCTTTTAAATAAATTTCTCCAAATCTAAGTAATATAACTTTTTTCATTTTAATTTTTCCTTTAATTCTTTGTAACAATTGTTTAATATATTCCCCGCAGATATAGCTTCTTCCAGTGTTGTATTTTTACTAAAACTAATCCTAACGCTCCCTAAAATCTCCTCAGGCGTTAGACCCATATTTTCCAAAATTCTGTTGCCCGCCTTTTTTGATGAACAAGCACTTCCTCTTGAAATATAAACATTTTTACTTTCCATCATATGCACAAGCGTTTCACCATTTACACCTAGAAAACTCAAGGATAGAACGTAAGGACTACCAAAAGAATTAATTTTTACATTGTTCTTATCAATATTATCTAAAAACGCGTTAAAGCATTGTTGTACATGCGAGTAGTTTTCATTTAGATTACCAAAATTTTCAACAGCCTTTTTTAAAGCCATAATTGACGCAACGTTTTCAGTTCCAGAACGTAGTGCATATTCCTGTCCGCCCCCATAAATTATGGGATTTAGTTTGGTTTTATCTTTAACATATAAAGCACCAATTCCTTTTGGTCCAAATATTTTATGGCCACTAATAGTAAACAAATCAACTCCAAAATAATCTACATTTACTTTTATTTTTCCGTAACCTTGGACGCCATCACTGTGAAAAATTGCATTTGGGCAATATTTGCTTTTAAGTTCATAAATTCTTTTTAAATCATTTATAGCGCCAGTTTCGTTACTACAAAGCATTACAGAAATAAAAGAAACATTTTCTGACATTTTACTTTCTAAATCATTATAATCTACTTCGCCATTTGGTTGCAAATTAATAAATTCAACACAAACACCAAGGTTTTTTAAATTTAATGCTACATTATAAACAGAAGGATGTTCTCCCATCGTAAAAAGCATTTTTCCAAAATTTTTTCTGTAAGCACCCATAATTGCCATATTGTTTGCTTCTGTTGCACTTGCCGTGAAAATGATATTGTCGTTAAAACTTGCACCTAAGGACTTTGCTATTGTTTGTTTTGCGGACTCAATATCTTTTTTAACATCCAATGCTTTTCCATAAATAGCGGATGGATTAAAAAAATTTAAGCAAGAATAGTTAATTAACTCTTTACTTGCTTCACTATCTAATGGTGTGGTAGCTGAATTATCTAAATAAATCATACTTTTAAAATTAGCACTTTATAATACAAAAGTCAATAAAGTGTAATAACTTACAATAAAGTTTTGTATTTTTGTTTGACAAAAATCTTATATAGTGTTAATTTGGAATGTAGAAAATATTAAACTATATGCATCATTTGTATTTAATTTAAAATTTTCGAATTTAATAAAAACTATGAAGATGTGTCCAGTAGTAATTAGTTTCTAAACAGGAAGAGTGTGCCATTGACTGAGAGCCACTTATAGTTCAGCTAAAAACGAATTTCAGCATTGGAGTTGCTTTTTGGTAAAAAGAAAAGCCGGACTAAACCGTAAAAAGAAATGAGGTCTTTAAAAAAAGACGAAAATAGGTGGTACAGCAGTAATATGCCCTATTAGTGTAAAACTAATAGGTTTTTTTTGTTAAACCTACAAAAATAAAGGAGTTAAAAATGGACGAATTAAATGAGATTGAAAAAGAGTTCGATTCACAACTTTTAGAAATTAAAGATGAAAAAAAGTTGGAAGATGTTAGGATTGCTTTTCTTGGGAAAAAAGGCAAAATTACAAATTCAATGTCCAAAATTAGAGAGATTGCAGTAGAAAAACGCAAAGAATTTGGACAAAAAATTAATTTGATTAAATCTAAAATAGAAAACTCATTATCATCATTAAAAGAAAAACTTGAAAATGAGATTATTCAACGAAAAATAGCAAACGAGAAGCCAATAGATATTACACTACCAGTTAAATCATCAACTGGTTCACTCCACCCTCGAACAACATTGCAAAAAGAAATTGAAGACGTTTTTGTATCTATGGGATTTTCTATTGAGGATGGCTATGAGGTGGAAACCGAATTCAATAATTTTGATGCGGTAAATGTTCCTAAAAGTCATCCCGCTCGTGATATGCAAGATACTTTTTGGTTGGATAATGGACAATTATTAAAAACTCAAACATCTGCTGCTCAAAATAGAATTTTAAGGAAATACAATGGCACTTTAAAAGCAATTTTTCCTGGAAGATGCTTTAGAAATGAGGCATTAGACCATAGCCACGAAAATACTTTTTTTCAAATAGAAGGTATGCTTGTAGATCATAATGTTTCTGTTGCAAATTTGATTTATTTTATGAAAAAAATGCTTTCAGAAGTTTTTAAAACTGATATTAATATTCGCTTACGCCCTGGTTTTTTCCCTTTTGTTGAACCGGGGTTTGAAATGGATGCAACCTGTACTTTTTGCAAAGGCAAAGGCTGCCCTACTTGTAAAAATTCAGGATGGCTTGAATTATGCCCATGTGGAATGATTCATCCAAATGTATTCCGTCTTGCAGGTCTAGATCCAAATGTATATAGCGGTTTTGCATTTGGTTTAGGGTTTGATAGATTAGTAATGCTAAAAACAGGCTTGGATGATATTCGTTATTTAAATAGCGGAAATTTAAAAGTATTAAGCCAGTTTGGTGTAAAAGCATAAGGAGGAAAAAATGTATATTTCAATGAATTGGATTAAAGATTATGTTAATTTAGATGGTATTGAACCAGAAGAATTAATGAGAAAATTTAATCTTACAACAGCAGAAATTGAAAAGTATGAATATAAAGGAAAAGATACTGCCGGCATTATTTTTGCACGCATAGAAAAAGTTGAAAACCATCCAAATAGTGACCATTTGCATGTTTTATCAGTAAACACAGGTACTGAAAACTTGCAAATTGTTTGTGGTGCTCCAAATGTAAGAGAAAATATGGTTGTTTGTCTTGCTCCAATTGGAAGCAAAGTTGGTGGCCACAAAATGACAAAGGCACGTTTAGCTGGAGTCGATAGTTTTGGGATGTGTTGTAGCGAGGAAGAATTAGGTATTGGTTCTGATAATACAGGAATTATGGATATTACTTTCCCAGTCACACTTGGTGCTGATATAAAAACAGTATTCCCTATTGACGATATAGTTTTTGAAGTAGATAATAAATCACTTACCAACCGCCCAGACTTATGGGGACATTATGGAATGGCAAGGGAGTTTTCTGCCATTTTTAACAGAGAATTAAAACCTTTATCATTAGATGATTTAAGCGTTTATTCCAATTTACCAAAATTAAATATAAATGTTGATACTGAAAACTGTTTTAGGTATTCCTCAATTGCAGTAAGCAATGTAACAAAACAAATTAGCAATCAAAAAATGAAAATAAGGTTGTTGTATTGTGGAATGAGGGATATTAATTTACTCACAGATATATCAAATTATGTAATGCTTGAATTAGGTCAACCTATGCATAGTTTTGATAAAAACATAGTAAATAGCATTAATGTAACCTCAGCTAAACAAGGTACAAAATTGTTGACTTTAGAAGGTGAAGAACATAATATTCCAGAGGGTGCAACAATTATATGTGATCAAAATAACAATCCAGTTGCAATTGCAGGAATTAAAGGCGGTAAGCTTTCTGGCATTACTGAAAAAACAAATAGTCTTTTACTTGAAAGTGCTTGCTTTGATAGTAAATCTATCAGAATTGCCTCTACTAAAATTGGTTTGAAAACCGATGCTAGCCAACGCTATGAAAAATCTTTAGATCCTGAAATGACCACTACTGCTATCGCAAGATTTATTAAACTATTAAAAGAAGTTGACTCAGGTTTAAAAGTTACTTCATCATTAACAGATGTTTATACAAAGAAATATCCAACCATTACTATAGATATTACAGCTGATTTTGTATCTAAAAGAATAGGATTAAATATTACAAATCAAGATATTATTAGCATTTTGTCAAAACTTGGTTTTGTCATTACATCAAAAAACGATGTATTAAAGGTTCAAGTTCCATCATTTAGAGCAACAAAAGATATATCAATGAAAGAAGATTTGGTTGAAGAAATCGCACGATCTTATGGTTATGACAATATTTTGCCAGAACCTATCACTATGGAAGTTAAATCTACTGACATCAATTATGAACACAACAACGAGTATGAAACAAAATACTTATTAGCAGAAAAATATGGAATGAATGAAGTACATTCTTATCTTTGGAACTATGTAGATTTTAATAATAGAGTTGGAATCGAACAAAAATCGTATGTTAGCCTCGTTGATGACTCTAATGCAGGACAATCTGGTATAAGATCTTCTATTACTCCTACCCTTTTAAAATTTATGGAAGAAAATAAAAATAGTTTTTCTGATATAAAAATTTTTGAAATTGGAAAATGTATAACTGGATTAAATGAAAGTAATTTAGCAATAGAAGAATCTCATCTTGCAATTTGTTTAGCTAGCCAATCAGAAACTGATGAAAAATTATACTTTAAACTAAAAGAAATGCTTTTTGATATATCAGAAAATATTTATTCAAAAAATATTACAATAGGAGAAATTGTTTGCCTACCAAATTATTTACACCCAATCAATAGTACAAATGTATTTGCGAACGGGAAAAATATTGGTTATTTTGGTGTTTTGCACCCAAGTGTAAAACAAGCTATTGATAAGAGATTTAACATTGCAATTTTAGAAATAAATACAAATGAATTATTCAATTCTAGTCCAATAGATAGAAAAATAAAAAAAGTAAGTAAATTTCAAGATGTAAATATTGACTATAGTTTTTTAGTTCCAAGCGGAACAAAATATGCTACTATAGAAAAACACCTTTCTACATTTAGAAGCAAATTAATTTGGTCTTATCAATTAATAGATATCTATAATAATAAGGAATTAGGCAATTATTCTAGTTGGACTTTTAAATTTAACATTTGTGCTTTGGATAGAACTCTTTCATCAAAAGATATTGACATTTTTAATATGAGATTACTTGAACATATGGAGCAAATTGGTTTAAAACTTAAAGGTTAATATGTACAACAAAGTTAGTGTTAAAAATTCTTTAGACGGCGAAACAATATATTTGTATTTAAAACGTAATGGTTTTAGTGAAAACTATATCAAACATTTAAGGAAAAAAGAGGGATATATTAAACTAAATGGAGAAATAGCTTTTACAAATAAAATTGTTAAAAATGGCGATATTTTAGAATTATATAAAAACCCAAACACAAAATCTTGGCACAATATTTGCACAGTTCCACTAAATATAGTGTATGAAGATGATGATATTTTAACAATAAAAAAACCTAGCAATATGCCAACTATCCCCTCAAAACTTCACTTAAGTTATAATTTAGTAGGTGCAATAAATAATTATATGCTTAAAAAAGATTCTAATTTTACAGTTAGAATTATTAATAGGCTGGATAAAGAAACATCTGGACTTGTATGCGTTGCTAAACATAGTGTTATATCCAATTTATTAAATGAAAATGATTATATACAAAAAACATATTTAGCTATAGTAATTGGCAAAATTGAAAAAGAAATAATTATAGAAAAAGGCATTTTGACAACAAAAAATGAATTGGGCATAAATAACCACAAAAGAATTATTTCTGATGAAGGGAAAAAAGCAATAACATATGTCAAACCCGTTGGTTTTGATGGAGAAAATACTCTGTGTGAATTTAAACTAAAAAATGGAAGATCACATCAAATTAGAGTTCATATGGCAAGCATAAATCACCCACTACTAGGAGATTCGTTATATGGTGAAACAAGCGATAAAATTTCACACACTGCCCTTGTTTGCTATAAAATGAAAATATTAAATCCTATTACAAAAAAAGAAATTAATTTAAAAATAGATTTACCAAATGACTTTAAAAAAGCATTTAATAAATCCATTACTTAATTAATTTTAAAATAGATGTAAAACAAATTTGTAATCATTAAATTTTTGTTTTATTTCTGTTTTTTTATATCCTATTTTTTTTAATAAATTCCAAAATTTTGTACTGTGATTGAATTCTATTAGATGACATAACTCGTGATAAATTACATAGTCAATATATTCTTTTGGAAGCATTATCAATTTATAATTCAATCTTATTTCTTTTTTATTACTGCAACTGCCCCATTTATGCTTTGATGAAATAATTTTTATTGAACCAAAACTTAAATTTAATTGTTCAGCCAATTTTATAGTCCTTTCAATCAAATACAATTTTGCCTGTTCTAATAAAAAGTTTTTTATTATATTTCCCTTTTTGGAAGTTTTTATATACTTGATATTAAAATTACCAATGTTATAGCATTTATTGTTATCATATATTTTTTTGTTTTCTCCCAAAAACAAAATTTCTTCTAAGTTTGAGTATTTGTTTAATTTTTGCACGTTTTGTCTTTGCTTAATCATTTTAGAATTAATCCAATTTGATTTCTCTTGTATAAAAGAATTTATGTAATCTATCCCACATTTATTTGGTGCGTAAACAATTATCTCACATTTATCAGTAATTTTTATAGCAAGGCTTTTTCTTTTTGAACGTATTAATTTGTATTCCATATTTAAATAGTACCACAAAATATAGTGTTATTCAAGTATTTTACTTATTGCATAATACTGATTTGACATTTTTGATTTTTGATACTATACTCGTATTAAGTAACAAATTAAAAAGGGTTAAACAAATGAAAATAGATGATATCCCAAGAGGTCAACTTTCTACCATAATATTAATGACTTTATCAGAGCGTGATAAGTATGGATATGAAATTATTGATGAGGTTTTAAAAAATACAAATGGTAAGGTTTCAATTAAACAACCTAGTTTATATTCCAGTTTAAAAAGAATGGAAGAACAAAAACTAATTTCTTCATACTGGAGAGATAGCGAGATGGGCGGTAAAAGGCATTACTATCATCTAACAGATTTAGGAAAAAAGCATTTAGAAAAATGGAAAAACGATATTCCGGAGAATTTTCAATCAACTGCTAAAAAAAATGAAAATGGTGATGGCACTAAAGTTTTGCAACAAGAAAACTTGTTTAGTATTAATAAAAAAGTAAGTTTGCCTGAAGATAATCCTATTATAGAAAATAAAAAAGATGATGCTTATGTGCAATTTGACCTCTTCTCTAATTCAACCATTGTAGCACCTCCATGTAAGGAAGAAAAAGTAGAAATAATTCAAGATATTGCTAAAACCGAAAATCCAAATGAGAATGATAAACTAATTAATCCAATACTCACCTCTTATGAAAAAAGAGATGAGGGAAATAAAATATCTTTTGAATATGTGAAGAAAACTAACAAAAGTTTTAGTGACAGTTTTAAAAGTGCAAACCCAAATTATCAAAAAAAATATGTAGATAATTCATATTTAAATAATGACGCACAAACAATAAAAAATGATTCTTTAGAAAATCAAAAAAGTGATGTAATTGAAAATAACGTTTTAGAAATTCCGGTTGAAAACGAACCTCAAATGAAAAATGAAATACCACAAGAAGAAACTGAAAATAAAATTGAGAGTTTATTAAATCTTTCCAATTTAAAAGGTTACATAGGCAAAAACAAAGATAACATTGATACTACACCAATAATGAAAAATGATGAAAAAATTAAAGAAAATAAACAAGACGATGGAGTTTTAATAACCGAACGTTTAAATATTGAAGATATGCCTAAACCAACAAAATGGGATACTCACCGTTTTGAAGTTTATGTAGACGCAAATAGTGTAATTCCAGATATTAAAAGAAAATCAAACTATGAAGACAGAGTTAAAGATTTATATGAAAAAAGCAAATCTAATTCTGAAAACCAAGAATTAGAAATGATAGATAATAAGATAAAATTTGATAACTATAAATCATTACAGCAATTCTATTTAGAACAAAATATTAAATTTAAACCTTTTAATAAAGCACTGAAAAAGACAGAAAAAGATTATAATATGTTAAGAATTAATAAATTAAAAATGCTTTCTTCAACTTCTGTTCTTTTGTATGTAGCATTAATTTCAACTATATTTGGGATTATATATTCTAATTCTATAAATGTTAAAATAAATCATCCTATCACCTATATAGTGTTCCCTGTTATTGCTTCTCTTTACTTCTTGTACAATTTAATTGTATATTTAAAATCACCACAAAAAAGAATTGCTTTTGACTTAACAAAATTTAATATTAATTATGTTTATTTAACAATATCTATTATGATTATTCCAGTTATCTTTGCAATAAATTTAATATTTGGATTTTCATTTAAAAATTTTTATAATTATTCCTTAAGCCTTTTATATCCGATATGTTTAACTTTGACTTATTTGGTTTATTATGCTACACAGAAAATAATTTTAAAAAACAAAACAAGATTAAATATTTAATTAAAATAAAAAAAAGTAAACAAATGTTTGACTTTATAAAAAATATGTTATATAATGAAATTACTTTTAAGATTTTACCTTTGTTTTTAGTTTGGTATAATACTACCAAAATTTTGCCGTTAAGCCTAAATTAACTTTAAATAAAAATAAAATATGGGGGTTTTAATTATGAAAAAGGGAGATTTGAAGGAAGCTCAAATTTTTGAATTTATTAAAAATTATACTAATGACAACGGCTTTCCTCCATCATATAGAGAAATATCTTCAGGTGTAAATATAAAATCAACAAACTCAGTAAAAAAATATGTTGATCGCTTGGTAGAAAAAAATTTAATAGTGAAACATGACAATAAATCTCGAAGCATTAATTATGTTCAAAACAAACAAGAACGTAAAAATGATGTCACCTGCATTCCACTTATAGGAAAAGTTGCAGCAGGCTCACCTATTTTAGCTTTTGAAAATGTTGAAGAAGAATTTATTATGAGTAAATCTGTTTTTGGTACAAATCAGGAATTGTTTATGCTTAAAGTTGCTGGTGACAGTATGATAAACATAGGAATTGACGATGGTGATTATGTCGTTGTAAAAAAACAACAAGATGCTGAAAATGGTGATATTGTCGTTGCATACATTGATGGTTATGCTACTGTAAAAAATTTTTACAAAGATGGACAATTTGTTAGACTTCAACCTCAAAATGAATTATATAAGCCAATAATTACAATTGACTGTAAAATTTTAGGAAAAGTTATTGGTTGTATTAAACGTTTTTAATTTTTAAACAAAAAACAAGGCAAAATTGAAATTTGGTTTTACCTTGTTTTTTTGTAGTATAAAAATCATATTTTAAAGAAATTTTGACTCATTTTAATGTTATATCCATCTGTTCTTAGCCATCGCTTTTTGACAAACAAGCGAGCACTTACATAAATGTAAGTATTTAAACTTCAATTAAAGTTGAAGTTTCAGTGTTTTTATAAGCATCAATTAGGTTTTCGGCTACAATCTTAATATGTTCATAAGTTAAGCCACCTTGAAAATATGCTACGTAAGGTGCCTTAATAGGACTATCACAAGACATTTCTATGGAAGCACCTTGTACAAATGTTCCCGCAGCCATTATTACTTGATCTGAATATCCCGGCATATCCCAAGGCATTGGGACAGCATCGCTATCAACAGGGCTATATTTTTGTACTAATTGCACAAACTTAATTAATTCTTCTGCAGATTTAAATTTTATGGATTTAATTATATCAAAACTTTGTTCCTTAGATGATGGCAGTACTTCATAGCCAAGTTTTTCCATAACTCTGCCAATTAAGTATGCACCTTTAATTGCATTTTTTACAACGTTAGGAGAAATAAACAATCCTTGGAAAAACAATCTATATCCGGGTTCATAACTTCCAACTTCAATACCTACTGAAGGCGCTGTTAGTCTTTTTTCAATAAGGCTAATTGCTCTAAAAGTACCTGCAATATAAGCACCAGTAGGAACAATACCACCACCAGGATTTTTGCATAATGAGCCTACAACAATATCCGCCCCAACACCTGAGGGTTCTTGTTTTTCTACAAATTCTCCGTAGCAATTATCAACCATAATAAAACAATCTTTATTTATTTTTCTTATTTCTTCAAATATATATTTAAAATCATCTATAGAGAGTGGCTTTCTCCAGCCATATCCTCTCGAACGTTGCAAATAAACAATTTTTGGCTTTAATTCTTTTATTTTGTTTAAAGCTTCTAGAGTATCTATTTTGTCATCTTTTAAATCCACTTGTTCATATTTGATATTGAAATCTTTTAAACTGCCAATATCTGACTTAGTCCCTTTAATACAGTCAATTAAAGTGTCGTAAGGAGAACCAGTGACTGACAATAACACATCATTTGGTCTAAGTATAGATGCAAGACACAAAAATATTGCATGAGTTCCGCAGGTTATTAATGGCGAAACAATTGCAGAATCGGCGCCAAAAACTTCAGCATAAATTTTATTTAAGACTTCTTTCCCTGAATCATCATATCCATAACCTGTTGAACCATAAAAATGTCTTAAAGCGACTTTTTGTTTTTGAAAAGCGTTTAAAATTTTTTTCTGATTAAAAAATGCAATCTCATCTAATTCATCAAACCTATCCTTTAAATCATTTTCACATTCTTTTAAAAATATTTTTTTATCCATTATTTATTCTCCAAATTTTTTGCAATTAAGTTTGTCGTTTCTTTTATCCCTTGAAAATTAATGATTACAACATTATCAAATTGATTAATAAATGTAAATTGTCTTTTTGCATAGTTTCTTGACTTTTGCTTTAAAAGGTTTAAACAGTTATCAAGACTATCTTGATTTTGTAAATAAGGAAACAACTCCTTATATCCAATTGCTTTAATTGCTTGATTACTTTCTGGCAGATTTAAACCCAAGAGAAATTTTGCTTCATCTAGCAACCCATTATTTATCATTCTATCTACTCTATTATTAATTCTATCATAAATTTTTTGCCTATCATCAACAATAGCAAAAATTTTATAGTTGTAATCACTATCAATATTTTTATTTAAAGTTTTTCCATATTTTAAAATTTCTAAATATCGAATTAAACGCCTTTTATTGTTTTTATCTATCTCACATTTTCCTTCAATATTTAAAATTTTATTATAAAGTTTATCATTAGAATATTGTTCTAATTCCTTTCTAAATTGCTCATTTTTAGAAGTATTTGCAAAATCATATCCTTCAATTAACGCTTTTAGATAAAGACCTGTACCGCCAACTATAATTGGTTGATGTCCTCTAGATAAAATCTCTTTAATTTTGTTTTTTGAATCTTGGCAAAATTCACTTACAGAATATTCTTCAGTAGGTTCTTTAATATCTAGCAAATGATGTTTAATTCCATCCATTTCTTCTTTGGTAATTTTAGCAGAGCCTATATTTAAATGTTTATATATTTGCATAGAATCCGCAGAAATAATTTCACCATTAACTAGTTTAGCAAGTTCAACAGCAATAGCAGACTTTCCTACTGCAGTTGGTCCATATAACACAATAACGTTTTGCATTAAACTATCCTTTTAAACCATTTTTCTATTTGGTTTTTGGTTATTTCAACAACAATTGGTCTTCCATGTGGACATAACAAAATCTCAGTTTTTGTTTTGACCGTATCTAATAATGATTTTATTTCTAAATCACTTAAATGATCGCCACCTTTTACTGCAGATTTACAAGCCATTTGCATAAATCTTGATTTAATTGTATCTTGAGGTGTTTTTGCAAATGAATTCAAATTATCAAACATTTCATCAAAGAACATATTTAAGTCCATATCTAAAATTAATAATGGCACACTAGAAACTTTAAAAGTATTATAACCAAATTCAGAAATATCTATTCCAAAAGAGTTTAAAACAGATAAATTATTCATTAAAAAGTTTGATTCATTTTGATTAACTTTTATTATGAAAGGAATTAACAAATCTTGTACTTTTAGCGAATTGCTATTAATTTGATTCATTATTTCATCATATCTTTGTCTTTCATGACAAGCGTGTTGGTCTATTAAAAAAAGTTTATCTTCAAATTCTATTATTAAATATGTATTGAAAGCAACACCAATCATTTTGTAATCTAAAGCTAAAACTGATTTAAAATCTTCTTGCAAAACTTTATGAACTTCGATATTATCTTCATTTATTTGGGTAGCAGATTTATCATTATCATCATTTATTACATATACATTATTTTCAATAATTGGTTTATTTTCAGCCTCGATTTCAATAGAAGGTATAATTCGATTGTCAGTTCTGAAATCGTACGAGCCTGTTGAGTTTTTTGAATCAACTATACTATTAGAATACTCATTTATTAATCTATCAAATTCCTCTCTTTTCTCAGCATCGGAAAAACTTACACCCTCTTTTTTAACATCAGTAAGTGGATTATTTAATACTGAATCATTTAAATTTTGAGTAGATTCTTGGTCACTGTTAATTGTGCGTATATGATTAAAATCAGATAGTGCTTTAAATACTGCATCAAAAAATACTCGATATATTTTTTGTGTGTTTTCAAATTTAACCTCAAGTTTATTTGGATGAACATTTACATCTACTTCATTTTGTGGCAAATTTAAATACAATACATAAACTGGAAATTTACCTTTCATTGTAAAGTTTTCATAAGCATTGGAAACTGCGGTACTTACTAATGCGTTATTGCAAAATCTGTTATTCACAAATAAATTCTGATATGTTCTATTCGCTTTCGCAAATTCTGGTTTTGATATAAATCCAGTAACAAAATATTCACCAGAGTTGTAATCAACTTGCAACATATTGTCTGCAACTTCTCTTCCATATATAGTATATATTTTATCATGCGTATTACTAGATATGGTGTTATATATTAATTTGTTGTCAACTATATATTTAAAAGCAACATTTCTATTTCCTAGTATTAATTTTTCTACATAATTAGTTATTTCATTCTCTTCGGTTTTTGGTTTCCTTAAAAACTTTAATCTAGCAGGAGTGTTATAAAATATATTTTCTACTTGAATTTTAGTTCCTTTTACTGTGGCAACTTCCTTTTGATATATTTCTTCTCCACCTTCTAAATAAACCATTGTGCCAATATCTTCGTTTTCTGTTTTTGTAATTAAAGTAACTTTGCTAACGGCAGAAATTGTAGCTAACGCTTCTCCTCTGAAACCCATTGTTGCAATGCTATTTAAATCATCTATTTTTTCTAATTTGCTTGTTGCATGTGGTGTGAATGCTAGTTTTATTTCATTTGAATTAATTCCCGTTCCATTATCTTGTACGGAAATGTAATCTATCCCACCGTTTTTAATTTCTATAACTATTTCTGTTGCACCAGCATCAATACTATTTTCAACTAATTCTTTAACTATGGAGGCAGGTTTTTCAACTACTTCACCGGCTGAAATTTGATTTATAACATTTTTACTTAATATTTTTATTGACATAATATTTCCTTCTTTTGTTCATCATTTATCACAAAAACAGCGACCACAATTTCTACACTTGAAATAACCGCATTTGCTACATTTTACAGATGATTTAAACCAATCTTCATTTATTGGAGTCTTGCAGTTCCAACAATGATTTCTATATCTGTAGCTTTGAAAGTTTTGACTAATATAATTAGTTCTTTTTGCTTGACTTTCTTTAATAAGTTTATCACTATTTAAATTGCTAGGCAATTGTAATTTTTTTAATCTTTCGTCTTCTAAAAGATAATTGTCCAAACAGCTTGAATAATAATTTGCTTTTGATATTGATTCTGAATATGAAATACTTTCTGTATTAGCACAATCAATACAAAATTCACGATATGCATTTAGTTTATCTATTTGGGTTTTATTTGGAATGCTTATTTTTATTTTTCTAATATCTTTACCGGTTCTAATATATTTATCGTAACTAAGACGATCATTAAGAAAGTAATCTAAATCAATTACAATTGGTTTATATGGATAATTATCATCAGGACCATATAAAATATTTTCTGATAATGTTGATTTGCCGTTGATATAACTTAAAACAATTCTTTCAACCATTCTAAATTCTATATCATAATACAATTCTTTAAAAGTATTTGGATAGTTTGTTTTTAAAACTTCAATAAGCTTGTTATTATAATCTAATAAAATAGCATCAATTAAATTTTTATTAATTGTCTTTTTGTATAAATCAATATGCTTTTTAAAAGAATCTATTTCATTATAACTCTTAAATTGTTCTTGAACAAAAATATCTTTTAATTTTATAAGAGTTTGTTGTCTAATGTTTTCTAAATCTAATTGCTTATAATACACTTCCCATGTTTTGTAATTGTTTAATTCTTCAATTTTAAAATCAATTAAATCTTGTTCAAACTTTTTGCTCAATTCGTTATAAATATTAGTTTTTAAGCTTTTAAAATAAAAGTTACTTAAACCGGCAATAGCACCAAATATGCTTAATGGCAGTATAAAAAGTGGAGAAAGAGCAAAAAAATACTTAATCCACTCCGATAAAGAATCTACGCCAACAACTACAAAAAACATAACTATAGAAGTTATAAAAACTAATATAAAAAAGAATGCAAGTATTTTATTTATATTTATATAAAAGTTATATTTTCGCTTTAAGTTTTTTTCCATTATTATCCTTTTACTTTTTGAACTAAATCACATAGTGTTTCAAAAGCACCAAGTGGCGTTATTTTATTAACATCAATGTCTTTTAATATCGCTATAACATTTGTATAAGATTTTTCTTTCTCAACAGTTTCTTCGGGATTTTGTGAAACATTTTTAACTATATGGTTAGATAAATCATTTTTTTCTAATTCAATAGAAATTGTTTTTGCTCTATCAATGACAGATTTATTAACACCAGCAAGTTCTGCAACCTCAATTCCATAACTCCTATTTGCCCCGCCACGTTGTATTTTTCTAAGAAAAACTAATTGACCATTTATTTCTTTAATAAGTATTTGATAATTTTTTACACCATCCATAAAACCTTCAAGTTCGGTCAATTCGTGATAATGTGTTGCAAACATAGTTTTACAATTCATTTTTGTGGCTATTTCTTCTACAACAGCCCAAGCGATAGATAATCCGTCATATGTTGATGTTCCACGACCTATTTCATCCAAAACAACCAAACTCTTATTTGTTGCATTATTTAAAATGTTTGCTACCTCCATCATTTCAACCATAAATGTAGACTGTCCAACAGCTAAGTCATCACTTGCACCAACACGAGTAAAAATTCTGTCAGTTAACGATATTTCAGCCCTTTTTGCAGGCACAAAACAACCAATGTGTGCAAGCAGTGTTATAACAGCAACTTGTCGCATATAAGTGCTTTTACCAGCCATATTAGGGCCAGTTATAATCATAATTTTATTATCATTACAGTCCAAAAGTGTATCATTAGGAATAAATGATGAGTTTTTGTTTAATTCTTCAACCACAGGATGTCTTCCTTCTTCAATTAAAATGTGATTGATTTTTGAACTTACTTTCGGTTTTATATAATTATTTTTTACCGCTAATTCTGCAAAAGATAACAAACAATCTAATTCAGCAACAATTTTTGAAGCAGTTTGTATTTTTGAACAATTTTGCAATAATTTTTCTCTAATTTCCTTAAAAATAGTTTGTTCTAATTTTATAGAATTTTCATCTGCATTTTCAATTTTAATTTGTAAATCACGAAGTTCATCAGTTAAATATCTGTCACAATTTGCTACTGTTTGTTTTCTTGTATAACGAACTGGTACGTCTGCGGAGAACATTTTATTAATTTCAATATAATATCCATAAACCCTATTGAAACCAATTTTTAAATTTTTAATTCCAGTCAATTCTTTTTCTTTTACTTCTAGTTTTGATATCCATTTTTCAACGTTTGACTTTATACTTCTATACTCATCCAATTCCTTATTAAAACCATTTTTTATAAATCCGCCCCCACTTAAAATTGCAGGTGGCTGTTCTACAAAAGCATTGTTCAATATTTGAGTAATCTCGGTAAAATCAGGCAACATATTTTTGAACGCTTTTAATTTTGCATTATCAAATTTAGATAACAAATCAAACAATTTAGGGAAAAGTGCTAAAGTAACTCTTAAAGAAACAGCATCCTTAGGTGTAAAATTGCCATAAGCAATTCTTCCTGATATTCTTTCAATGTCAGTAACTTTACATAAAATATCTTTTATTTCATCACGAGTCATTAATTTTTTTATTAACTCTTCAACAGCATCTAAACGTCCGTTTATTTCTTGTTCATTATATAGTGGTTCAAAAAGCCAAGATTTCATTAATCTTGTACCCATAGTGGTTTTAGTTTTATCTATTACTGAGATTAACGACCCTTTTTTCCTTCTATCTTTTAACGTTTCTAGAATTTCTAGATTTCTTCTAGTATTTAAATCAATTTGCATAAAATCAGAAGATTTTTCTTTTTCTATTTTATTGATATGAACTAAAGAACGTTTTTGAGTTTCTTCAAGATAAGCAAGTAATGCGCCTCCTGCTATTTGACCATAGTTATAATTTTTTAAATCATATTTTGATTCAAAATTAACGCCAAAATATTTTGTAAGTAATTCATTTGCTAAATTGGCTGAAAATTTTTCTTCGTTATATTCTGTAAATTCAGGAAGAATATTTAATTTAACAGAAGATAATAAGTTACGTAAATTATAATTATGCTTGCATATTATTTCTGAAGGCATAGATCTAACTAAAAAATCATTTAATTTATCAAAACAATTTTCGCCGTCATAATCAGCAATAACAAATTTTCCTGTTGTAAGTTCACATAGAGCAACACCTATCTTGTTATCATTTTGATAAACGGAACAAATATAATTATAACTGTTTTCATCAATAACTCCTGCATCAACTACAGTGCCTGCAGTAATTACTCTTACAACTTCCCTTTCTACAATTTTCCCTTTTTGTGGAGTTGAAGTTTGTTCACATATTGCTATTTTATAACCAAGATTTATTAGTTTGTTTATGTAATTATCAACTGCATGATAAGGAATACCACACATAGGTGCTCTTTCTGGCATTCCCCATTCTTTGCCAGTCAATGTTAAATCTAAAACTTTTGACATAGTGACAGCGTCATCAAAAAATAATTCGTAAAAATCCCCTAACCGATAAAACAAAACACAATCACTATATTGGTCTTTTGTTCTTAAATAATGTTGCATCATATCAGAAGGTTCATATTTTACCTTTTTTTCACTCGCCATTTCTCTCTTCCTTTTCTTTTTGTATTTCTTTTTCAACTTCTAAAACTTTATTTACTCTATAATTCTTTATATTATCTGGAATTTGATTTTCCATTTTTTCTGCCAATGTACCTGATCTTTTTGAATACATAAAAGCAAAAATCCCATCATACTTAACATATTTAATTAGTGATATTGTTTCCTCAAAATCTTCATCCATTTCTCCAGGGAAACCAACAATTATGTCCGTTGTAAGCCTGATGTTTGGGATTTTGCTTTTTAACTTATCAATTATATTTAAATAGTGCTCACGCGTATATTTACGATTCATCGCTTTTAATATTTTACTACTACCACTTTGGACTGGCAAGTGTAACTCTTTTAATATTTTTGGCTCAAAAGCAAGAATGTCAATCACTTCATCTGAAATATCTTTTGGATGACTGGTCATAAATGTTAATTTAAAATCACCATCTAAAGCACATATATCTTTTAAAAGAGAAGCAAAATTAGAGTTATCATCAGGGCAAAGGTATGAATTGACATTTTGTCCAAGTAAAGTTATTTGCTTATATTTGCCACTGTTAATTATTTGCTTACATTCATTTAAAATATCAGACTTTTTACGGCTAATTTCCCTACCTCTAACATATGGGACAATACAATAAGAGCAAAAATTATTACAACCATACATTATATTTACCCAAGCATTTTCTCCACTAGTTCTACTTACTGGAACACTTTCATTGATAGACTCAATCCCAGAATTTTCTATACTTCTTTTATTTTCGTTGAGTTTTAAATTAATCAAGTTTGGTAATTCATATAAATTATGTGTTCCGACAATTATATCTATAAAAGGAAAAGTTTTAAATAATTTTTCTGCTACTTGTTTTTGTTGTGTCATACAGCCAGCAACCGCGATTATCTTATTTGGATTTGCTTTTTTCATTTTTTTAAGGTTTCCAATGTTTCCAAGTGCTCTATCCTCTGCACCTTCGCGTATAGCACAAGTATTAAAAACTATTATATCTGCCTTTTCTTTATCGTCAGTAGGGTTATAACCCATATTTTCAAGCATTCCTGCAATTTTTTCTGATTCATGGACGTTCATTTGACATCCAAATGTAACAATAGTATAAAACATAAATTTCTCCAAGATAAATTATACAACAAATGTTAAAAAATTGCTATAATTTTTTGAATAGATTTTAGAAAATAAGCAAATTATTAACACTATGTATAGTGTATATTTTAGTAATAAATACAAATAATAGACTCAATGAAAAAATTTGCTAAGAGATTTATAAAAATAGGAATAATAGTTAGTATAATAGCTATTCTTTTTGTTGTTGGATATTTTAGTTTAATTTTCTTTTTATCTCCAGTATCATTTGACGCAAATAAAATAAAAAACTCTAACCTTTCAATAAGTATTTATGATATTGAAAAAAGACCTCTAGAACACACTTTTATTAATGGTGATTATGTTAAATTAGAACAAATACCTAAACAAACCGTAGAATGTTTTTTAAGCATAGAAGATAAAAATTTTTACAATCATAAAGGAATTAATTATAAGAGAATAATATCAGCAACCGCTAAAAATTTAGCCTCGTTTAGTTTTAAGGAAGGTGCTTCAACAATTTCACAGCAATTGATAAAAAATACACATTTAACAAATGAAAAGTCTATTAAAAGAAAAATTAATGAAATTAAATTAACAAAAAAACTAGAAAAAGAATTTTCCAAAGACCAAATTTTAGAATATTATTTAAATATTATATATTTTGGTGATAATTGTTATGGAATACAAAATGCAAGTGAGCATTATTTTTCTAAGCCTGTCAGTAAACTCACTTTAGATGAAAGTGCCATTTTGGCTGGAATAATCAAATCACCAAACCGATATCATCCTGTTAAACAATATAATAATTGTATGTCAAGAAGAGACCTTGTTTTAAGTGAAATGCTTAAAGATAACAAAATTTCAAATACAGAATATAAATCAGCTAAAAATATTAAAACACTTATTGAAATTAACTCTGATAGTTTGGAAATGAATTCATATGCAAAAGCAACAATAAAAGAAGCAGAAAGTATATTAAAAATGCCAGAAAAACAAATTGCTATTGGAAATTATAGGATTTTTACTAATATGGACAAGGATAAACAAAAGGCTTTAGAAAATTCCATTGATAAAAGTTTAAAAGAGGATTGTGCAATGATTTCTTTAAACGCAAATAATGGAAAAATTGAGGCATATGTTGAAAAAAGTAATTTACCACTTACCAATGTTGTACGCCCACCCGCTTCTGCAATTAAACCAATATTAGTTTATGCTCCTGCAATTAACGAAAATATTATATCACCCAGCACAGTTATTTTGGATGAAAAAATCACAATAAATGGTTATGAGCCTCAAAATATAGGCGACAAAGAATATGGTTATGTAAATGTAAAAAAAGCACTAAGCAATTCGTTGAATATTCCAGCAGTAAAAATTTTAAGTTACATTGGCGTAAATAAAGCAAAAAGTTATCTTGAAAGACAAAAAATTGATTTTGATGAAAAAGATAATAATTTAGCCTTAGCATTAGGTGGAATGACTTATGGGATAGGACTTAAAAACTTGACAAATTGTTATCAAACATTCGCAAATTATGGAGTATACAACGAAGCAAAGTTTATTGACTATATTCTAGATAGCAAAGGAAGAGTTATATACAAAAATAACGAAAATTCTAAAACAATTTATCGTAGTGATACTGCATTTTTAATGACAGATATGTTACATAGTTGTTCAAAAACAGGTACAGCGAAAAGACTAAGCGATTTAGATTTTTATGTTGCATCAAAAACAGGGACTTCTTCAAATGCAAAGAAAAACTTAGATGCTTACAACATTAGTTATACTTCAGAAGATGTCGTAGGTTGTTGGATTGGCAATTTGGATAATACTCCAATAAACATAGTTGGTGGAGGAACCCCAACCGCTTTTGTTAAAAAATATATGCAACAAATATATGCAAATAAAAAACCAAACGATTTTAAAATACCTTCATCAATTGTTGAGGAAGAAATAGATACTCTCGCCAGAGATAATGAACATATAATTTACAGAGCAAATAATTTTTTACCAGAAAGATACAGAGAAAAAGCATATTTTTCTAGGTTTAATCCACCTAAAGAAAATTATAGCAGTAAACTTACAGTTGATGCTGTAAACATTGAAGGAAAAGTGTTAAATGGTGTTGCAAATATAAGTTTTAACGCAAATTTATACTGTTTATACGATATATATAGAATCACAGATGATAAAGAAGAATTAATAGCAAATATTAGCAATAAATATGGGCCTGTAACCTACACAATAAGTCAAAGCCCAAATAAACTGTATAAATATTATATAAAAACAAAATTAATAGACTATAAAACAAAAAATGAGTTGCAAAGCGGAAATAGTAACTATATTGAATTATATTACTCCGCTTGATCAGTTATGTTATCTGCCAATTTATCACCATTTGATATTCTTTCACGTACTTTAGTTTCAATTTCTTGATATATATCTGAATGCTCCTTTAAATATTGTTTACAATTTTCTTTTCCTTGAGCGATTTTTTCATCGTTATAAGAGAACCAAGAACCAGTTTTTTGTATTATATTAAGTTCAATTGCCATATCTAAGGTTGAACCAATTTTTGAAATTCCTTCTCCATACATAATATCAAATTCAACAGTTTTAAATGGAGGAGCAAGTTTGTTTTTAACAATTTTTGCTCTAGTTTTATTACCAATAATATTGGTACCATCTTTAATAGCGTCTACTCTGCGAATATCAATTCTGATACTTGCATAGAATTTTAATGCTTTTCCTCCCGCTGTAGTTTCAGGATTACCAAACATAACGCCAATTTTTTCACGTAACTGATTAATAAAAATTATACAAGTTTTGCTTTTATTAGCAATGCCTGCAATTTTTCTCATAGCTTGGCTCATTAATCTCGCTTGCAATCCCATATGTTGATCGCCCATATCGCCATCAATTTCTGCTTTTGGTGTTAGGGCTGCAACTGAGTCAACTACGACTACGTCAACAGCACCGGTTCTAACAAGAGAATCACATATATCAAGTGCTTGTTCACCATTGTCAGGTTGAGAAACGTACAAGTCGTTTATATTAACTCCTAACTTGCTAGCATAAACAGGGTCAAGAGCGTGCTCTGCATCAATAAATGCTGCAGTACCACCAAGTTTTTGTGCCTCTGCTACTACGTGCAATGCAAGTGTAGTTTTACCTGAAGATTCAGGTCCGTAAATTTCAACAATTCTTCCTCTAGGCATACCACCACAACCTAAAGCTAAATCAAGTGGCAAACATCCTGTTGGAATAACTTCAATTTTTTGATCAGGTGCATCACCTAAACGCATTATTGAGCCTTTTCCAAATTGTTTTTCAATATTTAAAATTGCTTGTTCTAATATTTTTTTCTTATCTTCCATATTTTCTCCTATAAAGTATTCAACTTATGTTTTCCAAAAATATTTATTGTTTTAAATCTTCAAAAAGTTCTTTAAGACTCAAAATATCTAACTTTTTTGAAAAACTATATATTACATTAAAAATATATCATATTTTTTTAAATCAAGCAAACATTTGTACTATTTTTTAAATAGTTTTATAATCCTTGGTTTTTAATTTTTTAATTAAGTAAAATTTTGCAGATTGAGAAATATTTGACATAATTTCTTGTTCGCTTCCAAAAAATTGATTCTTATAAATGTCAATTTTAACTTTATTTCCTATGGCTATATAAACCACACAACTATTATTTGAATAACTTACTAGGCAAGATAAAATCAAATCAGTATTACCAAATTTTTCCAGTGCCTTTACAGCAAGGTCATATGCTATTTCCGCACTCTCCTCTCCAAAATTTTCTATTTGATTATTATCTATTCCAAAATTTATTTTTGAATGAGTATTTGGCAATTCAAATAAACCAATAACATTATCTTTAATAATATGTAAAGATAAATTATTAATAATATTATTTATAGATGCATCCCCAATTATGGTGATTTTAGCGTTATTTGAAAATATCAAATTTTCCAAATATTCATCCATTGAAATAGGTTGCACAGCATAAATATAATTTTCTAATTTGTCAAAAATTAACTGACGATAATAACCAAATTTTTCGTTGTTATTTTTTGCCTTGATTACTATATCGTTTTCTAAACCCTTAGAAAAAATTGACACATTTACCTTATCTTTGTTTTTTATTTGGTCTTTTATTGCTTGTTTTAAAATAGTTTCACTTAGCCCAAAAGTTTTATATGTTTCAGATTTATATTCAATTGGAAAGTTTTCCTCTAAAAACGATAATAAACAATCATTAAATATGGATAGAAACTCTTCATAGTTATTTGGTAAAACAAATATTGATGAATCCGCAATTTTTAAATAAAAGCCTTGAGTTGTTCCGTTTGGGTTTGTTATAGGAATTGCACTTTCAGGTAATTGCCATTCATTTTCACTAAATTTGTCTATAGGAATATTTTTTCTTGAAAAGTATTCACTAACTACTTTTTTTAAAGTTTCATTATAAATAAGATTTTTACCGCATAGTTTTGCTAATTTTTCATTTAAATTTATATTAGATTTTTGCATAAGCAGAAAGTAAATATCCTTATTTTTAAAGGAAATATTTTCAAAATTAAAATTTGAACTATAAATACAAGATTCTTCAATTATAAAATTGTACTTATAAAGATTTTCACATAAAAATTTTGCAGATTTGTTTTCTGTTTTACCTATTAAAGCTTTATCACTAAATGTAAAAATGTGTACCATATTTAACCTTTTAAAACATTTTTATTATTAATAATATAATTTACTCCTGAAAGTATAGTAAATAATGTAGCAAAACAAATTAAGCAGTAACCAATAATTTGTAAGACTAAAAGTGCTGTTGAGTTTATAACAATATCATTTCCTAAAAATGAAATTAGGAAAAGAAAAGGTATTGCAATATCTTGAGTCAATGTTTTTAATTTTCCAAAACCATCTGCAGCCATAACAATATTTTGTGATGCAGCAATTTGTCTAAAAGCAGAAATAAGTAATTCCCTACCAATAATGATAATTGCAATAATAACACCATATGGATGTGGTATGGTTTGGTCTATAACAACTAAAAGTAACCCAGAAACAACCAAAAGTTTATCAGCAATTGGGTCTAAAAGTTTTCCTAAGTTTGTCACTAAATTATATTTTCTAGCGATTTTTCCATCTAGCATATCCGTGAAAGCAGCAATGATAAAAATAGCAATTGCTATTATTTTCCCATATGGAAAAAATGGCTCTAAATAAAAAAATATTAAAAATGGTATAAGAAAAATTCTTAACATAGAAAGTTTATTTGGTAAATTCATTATATTATCTCTCCTTTAAACATTGAATTATAATAACCAATAATTTTTGCTTGGTAAATATTTCCTACTTTTATTTTTGGATTATCTTCAAAATATATGTAAAAATCAACATCAGGTGAATTCTGGTTTGTTCTTCCAACAAAATATCCATACTCACAATCAAAATAATCTATTATTACTGGGGTGATGGAGCCAATCCTGTTTATATTGTTTGCATTCATAACTCTTTCTTGTACTTTTTGTATCTTTTTTAGGCGATGCTTTTTTATAAAATTTGGAATTTGTTTTTTCATAAAGAAAGCCTTAGTTTTTTCTTCTTTATAAAAAGGGAAAAATCCAACATTATCCAGTTTATAATCTTCAATAAATTTAATAAGTTTATTAAATTGATGTCTTGTTTCACCTGGAAAACCTATTATAAAAGTACTTCTTATTGCAATTTCAGGATAATTTTTTTTAATATTTTTTATTAAATCTCTAACTTGTTGTTCATTAGACCTCCTATTCATATTATTTAATATTTTATCATCTATGTGTTGAAGAGGTACATCAATATATTTACAAACCTTTGGATTATTTTTGATTTCATCCAATAACTCATTTGTTACCATTTCTGGATAGCAATAATGAAGCCTTATCCATTCAATATTCTTTATTTTTGATAGTGATTTAATAAGGTCAATCAATGAATATTTATGATAAATGTCTATTCCATACCTTGTTATGTCTTGAGCTACCAAAATTAACTCTTTAACACCTTGTTCTGCCAAGTTTTTTGCTTCACTTATTAATTCATCCATCGGCACCGACTTATATCTGCCACGAATCCTAGGTATAGTACAATATGCACAACCATTGTCACAACCATCTGCAATTTTTAAAAAAGCATAATGTGAAAAATTTGTAAGCAATCTTCCATTTTTATAAGTGTAGTTTGAACTTAATCCATACAATTCCAGTATTTTGTTTACTATTTGACTGTTATCCTTTAAAGTGACAAAACAATCTACATCTTTTATTAAAGATTCAATTTCATTTTCAAATCTACTATTTAGGCAACCAGTTACAATTACTTTTTCACACTTGTAATTTTTTTCATCAATTGCCAACAAAATGTTTTGAATAGATTCACTAACTGCTGGTGATATAAAAGCACAAGTATTAACTATAATTATTTCACAATCACTTATATCATCAACAATTTTAAAGCCAAAATTTTTTAAATTATAAAGCATTTTTTCTAAATCTACTCTATTTTTATCGCATCCCAAACTGATTGCTGATATTTTTTTCTGTTTTAATTCTTCTAAATCCATATTTCCTCGTTAGTATTTTTTAATTATCCTTCTCCATATAATTTTTCATATTCTTCCATTGTTATATAAACACTTCTTGACTTACTTCCATCGGAAGGAGAAATATACCCAGCTTCTTCCATTTGGTCAATTATTCTAGCGGCTCTAGGGAAACCGACAAGAAATTTTCTTTGAATCATTGATATTGAAGCATGTCCGTTTTCAATAACCGATTTTAATACTTGTGGCATTAATGCGTCATATCCATCACTTGAAGCTCTGTCACCATCTACTTGAGAAACAACACTTTTTTTCGCTGGGTTTAAAATTGATTGTTCAGTTTTTAAATCAAATTCATAGTCACCATTATTTTCTTTAACAAATGTAACTACATCATCAATTTCTTTAGTTGTGACAAAACAGCCTTGTATACGTTTTGGAACACCCGTATCGCTTGACAAAAATAGCATATCACCTTTACCAAGTAATTTGTCTGCACCTGCTTGGTCTAAAACTGTTTTTGAATCAGCAAATGTCATTAATTGGAAACAAATACGAGCACTTAAATTTGCTTTTATTTTACCTGTTACAATATCAACAGAAGGTCTTTGAGTTGCAAGTATCATATGAATTCCTGCTGCTCTTGCTTTTTGTAAAATTCTACAAATATAATCTTCTGCTTCTTTTTTTGCTGTCATTAATAAGTCCGCTAGTTCGTCAATTATAAAAATTATATAAGGAAGTTTTTCAGCGCGACCCTCTAAAACTTCTTCACTTGTGTTGTACTCTTCTAAATTTTTAACTCTTGCGTTTGCAAAAACAATGAAACGTCTTTCCATCTCATCAACACACCAAGATAAAGCGTTTAAAGCTTTTTCACTATCTGTAATGACATTGGGCATCAATAGATGAGGTAGATTATTATACATAGAAAATTCGACACGTTTTGGGTCAATTAAAATAAATTTTACTTCATCTGGAGAATATCTATAAATTAAACTTAAAATGATAGCATTAATACAAACAGATTTACCAGACCCTGTAGTACCAGCAACTAGCAAATGTGGTATTTTTATAAGGCTAAATGTTTTTACTGCTCCAGAGATATCTTTACCTAAAGCTATTGATAAGTTAGATTTTGTCTCCATAAATTCAGGCGACATAATTATATCTCTTAAACCAACAGTTGCAATTCTTTCATTTGGAACTTCTATACCTACTGCTCTTCGACCAGGTATTGGTGCTTCTATTCTAATATCGCCATTTGATGATAAGTTGTATGCAATATCCTCTTGTAATGCAAGTAATCTTTTGATACTAACACCCGCTGGCATTTCCAATTCATACCTAGTAACGGCAGGACCGATAACTACGCCAATAACTTTTGCTGGTATGCCAAACGTATCAAGTGCTATTTCAAGCTCTTCCCTTTTCATAACAACATCTTGGCTAACCAATGATAAGTCCATACTTTCCGTTGTTAATAATTCAATTGGAGGTTTTACATAATTTATTGTTTCTTTAGGTTTTATAGGTTCAACAATTTCAGTAACATCATTACTGAAAGCAGTTTTTCCTGACACATAAGAAGAAGTTGTAGATTTATTTAAAGAAGCTAATATATTATTTGTAAAGTTTTCAACATCAAGAGTATTTTCCTGTTTGTCTTCAAAAGTTTGTTGTTTGGATTGCTCAACTTGTTTGTCTGAAAAATCATTAAAATCTTGGTTTTCAACAATGTTAACTTTTGGTTTTTCAAAAACATTTTCACTATTTAAAGGTTTTTCATTAATCTCAAAATTCCCCATTGTGCTTTTTAAATTTCCACTTGGTGTAGTAGGGGAAACTGTAAGCCCAAGGTCATCATGGATAACTTTACTAGGCATAACGTTTTTTACATAATCTTGTTTTATTGAATTATTATTGTTTAAGATTGTAGATTGATTATTTGAAGGTATTTTATTTTTTAAATTAAGAAAATTTGATTGGATTTTGCTTAATTGTTTTGCACTATAATCACTAAGTTCAATTTTATTATCACGTGATAAAATGTATTCACGTGTATTTTCTATTTTTTTAACTTGAGGCTGTTCTTGTTCAGTTTTGAAGTATCTACTATTATCAATTTCATCTTGTTTTGAAGAAGCTAAAAGACCAAGTTTCCTTTTTGCTTTTTCCTCTTGAGTTTCATTTTCCTGTTTTGCATCTAAGGTCAATTTAACTTTTTCTATATCAGAATTTTTTGCTTTATTATCTTCTAACAATTCAGTCTTGTTTTTCTTTAAATTATTTTCCAATTCCTTAACAGATATTTTAGAAATGGCGGGTTCTTGTTTATTTTCAACTTGTGCCAATTTAATCGCTTTTTTAATGTTTTCATTTTTACTTAAATAATAAATGTAATCCACTGTTAATGCAATAAAAACTAAAGATAAAGCAACAAAAACGATATACGCACCTAATCTATTTAAAATGTATAGAAATGGAGCAGTAACTAAACCTAAAATTATTCCCCCAGCGGTCATCTTTTGAGTATAAGATACACCTAGATACTGCCAAAAATTCAAACCATTATTTTTAACTAACAACAGTTGTAAAATACTTAAAACAAATAAAATAGAAAGGGATAAATAGATTCCATATTTTTTTGGCATTACATACTTTTTATGTCCTACAAGAGCAAAACCAACTGCCATTAAAGTTATGAAAAAAGGATAGCAAAAAAGACCGGCAACACCCAGTAAAAAGCTTTTAATAAAAGGAACGAAGTGAGTAATTAAACAAAACAAACAAATTATTGATGATGCAACTAAAATATAGCCAACTATTTTTTGATAATCGGCTTTTTTTTGTTTTGGTTTTTGTTCCTCAAATTTATATATTGACATATGATTCCTTAATATATTTATTTACTTCAATTTAAGTATATCATTATTTTACAATCACTGCAACAATAAAAATGAGTTAAGTTTAAAAATAATGACAGAATTACAATATATTTTTGCTAACTGTGTCAACATTTAAACCTTTTTCTTTATAAAATTTTATAACTTTATCCAAAGCCTGTGCTGTTGCTTTAGTTGGGTGCATTAATATTAAATCACCACTTTCACAATTTTTTGTGGCACGCGAGAAAATTAAGTTTTCATCTTGGTCACGCCAGTCAATAGTGTCTTTACTCCACATTATAGTTTTGTATCCTAAATTTTTTGCTATGTAAGATGTATGTTTGTTAAATGCTCCGCTAGGTGGGGCAAACAATGTCATTTTAATTCCTGTTAAAGATGTAATTAAATTATCAGTCAATTGAATTTCATTAATCTGTGCCTCGTCACTTATTTTACTGTGATCTTTATGCCAATATCCATGAGAAGCTATTTCATTGCCACTTTTGTATATTTTCATAAAACAATCTTGGTTTTTTTCTACCCAAATTCCTCCAACAAAAAATGTTGCAGTTACATTATTTTTTTTTAAGGTTTCAAGTATGCTTTCAACATACTCATTCCCCATATATACATTGAACATTAATGAAATAGTATTATTTTTACTATTTCCAGCATAAATGATTTGTGAATCATTACTGCTAAATGCTCCTACGATTCCTCCTTGATAAGTCAAAATCCCAACACAAAAAATAGCCAAAGCTATAACTATATTGGCTATATATTTTCTAAAAAAATTATGTGATATTTTTCTCATAAAATAAATTATGAAAGATTTTTGAATTATATTACAAAATGGTTCTTTAAAAACAAAACATTAATTGACTCTAAAGTTTGCTAAAAAACTAATTATAAATTATTAACATATAAATACAAATTGTGTTCAAAAATAAAACAAAATACTTTTTTTTGATTATACTATTAAAAATAAAAAAATAAGGCATAACTTTTTATTTTGCCTTATTTTTAAATAATATTTTTAATAAATGTTTTAAATTAACATTTTGATATTAATTTAAAGTCATAACGATTTTTATCATCTACTTTTATACATTCTATAATGACATCATCGCCTAAATTTAGTACATCTTCCACTTTTTCAACGCGTCTGTCAGAAAGTTTAGAGATATGAATCATACCCTCTTTACCGCCACCTAAGTCAACAAATGCACCAAATGACATAATTCTTACTACTTTACCTTTATATTGTTTTCCTACTTCAATGTCTGTAACAATATTTAAAATAATTTCTTTAGCTTTTTGAGCCATTTCACTATTTTGAGTAGAAATGTATACTCTACCATCATCTTCTATATCAATTTTGACACCTGTTTCGTCTATAATTTTGTTGATTGTTTTACCGCTTTTTCCTACAACATCTCCAATTTTTTCTGGGTCAATATTGAATGTAATAATTTTTGGAGCATATTTAGAAAGATCACTATTTGGTTTTGGAATACAAGCAAGCATTTTGTCCATTATAAACATTCTGCCGTCTTTAGCTTGGTTTAAAGCAGTTGTTAAAATTGCTTTGTCGATACCTTTAATTTTTATATCCATTTGAATTGCAGTAATACCCTTTGAAGTTCCTGTTACTTTAAAGTCCATATCACCAAGGAAATCTTCAAGACCTTGGATATCGCTCATAACAGCAACTTTTCCTGTATTTTCATCTTTAATTAAACCCATTGCAATTCCTGCTACTGGTGCTTTAATTGGCACACCTGCGTCCATCAAAGCAAGTGTTGAGCCACAAGTTGAAGCCATTGAAGATGAACCATTTGATGATATAACTTCGCTGACCAAACGTATAACATATGGGAATTCGTCTTCAGAAGGAATAACTGGTACTAAAGCACGTTCTGCAAGGGCTCCATGACCTATTTCTCTTCTACCTGGTGCTTTTAAAGGTTTTGCTTCACCAGTTGCATATCCTGGCATATTATAATGATGAATATAACGTTTTTGTTCTTCTTCTTCATCTAACACTTCAATACTTTGTGCGTCACCAACTGTTCCCAAAGTACAAGTAGTTAAAACTTGAGTTTGTCCACGAGTAAATACACCTGTCCCATGAACCCTTGGAAGAATACCATGTTCACACCAAATTGGACGTATTTCAGTAAGTTTTCTTCCATCAGGACGAACACCTTCTTCTATAATACGTTTTCTAACTATTTCTTTGGTCATTTTATATAAAACATCACCAATTTGACGTTCTGAATCAGGGAATATATCAGCAAAATGTGCTTTTACATCTGCGTCTACTCTTTCTTGTGCTTCACTACGTTCTTGTCTATCAAAATGAGAAAGAGCATCTTTTAACATATCACTAGCATATTCTCTTACAGCTTTATCAATATCTTCTGAAATATGGTAAACTTGGACATTTGCTAAAGGTTTGCCTATTTCTTTTTTAATATCCAAAATGAATGCAACTTGTTTTTTAATTTCTTCATGAGCAAACATTATAGCATCAAGCATTTCTGATTCTGACACTTCATTTGCTCCAGCTTCAACCATTAAAATAGCTTCATTTGTACCACTAACTGTTAAGTGCATTAAACTTTTTTCACGTTCTTGCTCAGTTGGATTGCAAATATATTTTCCTTCAACATATGCAACTTGAACAGAGCCAGTAGGTCCTTGGAAAGGAATATCTGATATACTTAAAGCAATTGATGAACCAAGCATAGCTAAAGGTTCAATAGCTACATCTGGATCAACAGACAGAGCTGTTGCCACAACTGTTACATCATTAAAAAATCCTTTTGGGAATAAAGGGCGAAGTGGACGATCTATTAACCTTGAAGTTAAAATAGCTTTATCACTTGACCTACCTTCTCTACGTTTATATCCACCTGGGATTTTACCAACTGAATACATTTTTTCTTCAAAATCAACGCTTAGAGGGAAAAAATCAATACCATCTCTTGGGGTTTTTGACATAGTTACATTAACCATCACAACCGTTTCTCCACATCTAACGATACAAGAACCGTTTGCTTGTTCACAATATTTACCGGTTTCAACAATAACTTCTTTCCCACCTACTTGTGTTTTAAAAATTTTACCTAAATTTTCCATAACTCTCCTTAAAAAATATAGCTTGACAAACATTGTATAAAATAAATGTTAAAAACATTTCTAAAAAAACGAGGAAACGGACAAAAGCAGCCCATATTCCCCGAAAAAAATTATCTGATTTGTAAATCTTTTTTTAATTGACGATAAGCCTCAATATCTCTTTCTTCTAAATATTTTAAGAAAGATTTACGTTGACCTATAAGCATTGAAAGTCCACGTCTTGAATGGTTATCATTATGATTGTTTTTCAAGTGTTCAGTAAGTTCTTTAATTCTTTCAGTTAAAAGAGCAACTTGAACTTGTGCAGACCCAGTATCATTTTCAGATTGTTTAAACTGATTGATAATTTCTTGCTTTCTTGCTTTATCCATTTAATTTTACCTCCTATGGAAATTATGCTAAAAACAAAGCAAAACGTTGAGGATTCGATTAACTTTGTTAAAAGACTTTTTTAGTCTATCACAAATATAATTTATTGTCTAGCATTTATTTAAAATTAGTCGAAATAAATAATTAAATTGAACATATAATTGCTCTCAAATAGTAATTTTTTGCTAATATACATTAGTAAATAAAAATGAAAAAACACCAGAAATAATAACCGCTAAAATAGGTCACTTTAATACTGGTGTTTTTAAAATTAATATTTTATATGCTTAATTTAGTATTTTAATAATAATCAAATAATTTATTTAACTACTTTCAATCCAAATACATTAACTGGAGCATTTGTTCTTGCTAACCATAAATATCTTATTCCTGCAATATTACTTTGTTTTATTATTGCATTTGCTTCATAACCTTCATGGTCAATTACAGTAATGTTGTTGTTTTCCGATTTAAATACTTCTGTATTAGCTTCATTATTTAATGTAACTTTTACAATTACTTCGTCCTTATCATTAACTGTAAATGAATAATTTACAGTATATTTTCCGTCTGCAATTTTAACTGTTTTTTCATCATTTTTAAGAGCATCATAGTCGTTTTCAACGCCAGTAAATTTATATAAGAAATGAACACCTGTTTCATCACCCATAAAGAATACTGGTAATTCAGTTATATATTTACCATCTGTTTCATTTAATGCTAGTGACCAAACTGAGTATTTTCCCGCACTTAATTCTTCCGAATTTACTTGCACTGTTAAAGATACTGTCATTCCACCTTTTTCCCAAGGGAAATTCTTTTCAGTATTTTTCCCAAAATAAGTGCTAGAAGAATAATTTTCATTTGCTACAGGCGATAATCTAACATAACCTTTTTCTTTGTTTTCTTCAGGTGTTCCATAAACGCCAAAGACATTTTGATTTCCTTTTGTAAAATCCGCTTGCCACAAAACTTGTTCACCACAGGCAACTAAAGTTATACTAAGCAATGCAACCATTAGTAAACAGCAAGTCTTAATAAATTTTTTCATAATCTCTCCTTTTAAAGCAACATTTTAACATTCGATATTATTTAAAACAATGCTTTTTCAAGGTTATTATCTCCTTTTCTGTCGATTTTATGCATAATGTACTTCTTTTGCTTTAACTACTTTTGAATTAAATTTAATAAATTGATATCTTTTTAAGGGTTGTCCCGCATTGACAAAAAAGTATTCCAAAAATAGAATACTTTTTTAGGAAAGTTTTTTTGTTAGATTGAAAAACGAAAGTTTTTCAATCTAAATTATTTAGAAAACGGCAAGTACAATAATTTGGATTTCTTTAAAATAAAAAGGCAACAAACGAACAAATCAAATTGTACTAGGCGTTAAAGAAAATCGAGGTTTTTCTTGTAGAAACCAAACCTAATTTATTACTTTTGTGATTAACAAAACATTCTTACGCTAAGTTCAAATATTTTAAATAAAAATGAAAGTTTTGTTTTTTTAAAATAAATTTTCAACAAATTCTTTAGCGTTAAACTCTTCTAAATCATCAATTGTTTCACCAGTTCCAACAAAAACTACAGGCAATTTCAACTTATTGGCAATTGTAATTACGACACCACCCTTTGCAGTACCATCAAGTTTTGTTAAAATTATGCCATCAATGTGCATATACTCATTAAAGTGTTCAATTTGGGAAAGTGCATTTTGACCTGTTGTTGCATCCAAAACAATTAAGTTATACCTATTGGCTTCAGGATACTCTCTTGTTATAATCTTATCAATTTTTTTGAGTTCTTCCATTAAATTGACTTTTGTATGAAGACGTCCAGCAGTATCAATAATCAAAACATCTGTTTTTTTTGCTTTTGCAGAAGATATTCCATCAAAAACAACAGCACCAGCATCTGCACCCTCAGTATGTTTAACGATTTTTACTTTATTTCTGTTTGCCCATTCACTTAATTGGTCGCTAGCAGCAGCACGGAAGGTATCTCCTGCTACTAAAGTGACATCTTTTTTATTGTCTTTAAAATATTTTGTGATTTTCCCAATACTGGTTGTTTTTCCTACACCATTTACACCTATTATCGTAAGAACGGCAGGATATTCAAATGGTTTTCGTTCTAATTTTTCAAGCATTTCAGCAATTATAACTTTTAATGCTTGTTTAACATCATTCGCTTTTCTAATTTTGTTTTTTCTTGCATATATGCGAAGTTCATCAACAATCTGCTCACTTGCTTCAAAACCAACATCGCTAGAAACTAAAATATCAGTTAAATTTTCAAAAAACTCGTCATTTAGTTCACCTTTGCTAAATATTGCATCAAATTTTCTTGCCCAAGCTTCTCTTGTTTTTTTCAATGCTAGACCGATTTTTTTAAACAGCCCCATTCTTATTCTCCTGTTCTAAATTTTTAATTGCATCGGCGAGTTTAACACTTACTGTTCTAGACACGCCTTTTTCTTCCATTGTGACACCATACAAACTATCTGCAAGTTCCATTGTTGGTTTTCTATGTGTTATAACTATGAATTGAGTTACTTTTGAAAAACGTTTTAAATATTGAGCAAAACGCTCTACGTTTGAATCATCAAGAGCGGCCTCAATTTCATCAAGCAAGCAGAAAGGCATTGGTCTTAATTTTAAAATACTAAAAAGTATTGCAATTGCAGTTAAAGCTTTTTCACCGCCGGATAAAAGAGTTATATTTTGCAATTTTTTGCCAGGTGGTTCAGCCACAATGTCAACACCTGCTTCAAGTGGGTCACCACTTTCTGCTTCAATAAGTTCTAATTTAGCATTACCACCACCAAATAATTCCTTAAAAGTAACTTTAAAGTTTTCACTAACTTTTTTAAAGGCTGTATCAAATCTTGTGGTCATTTCATTGCTTAAATCTTTTATAATTTCAGTAAGCTCACTTTCTGCTTTACTCAAATCGGCAACTTGAGCGGATTTTTCTTCATATCTTTCCAAAAGAACTTTAACATCATCAATCGCATTAATGTTAACTGCCCCCAACTTCTGGATTTCCTTTTTGATTCTGTAAATTTCAGGCATTGCAACAGAAATATCGAAGTCAGGACGCTTAAATTCCAAGCAAGTTTCATATACTAGTGAATAATCTTCATATATTTTTTCTTGCATCGTTTCAAGTTCTGTGTCGACCTTACTTAAATGCAAATCTTCAGAATATTTTTTATCAGTGATTTTTGCTATACTTTCATTTAATACTTGTTTTTTTGTATCAAGTTGTTTAATTAATTCCTGAATATTTTGTTTATCAGCATCCAAAGCGACTTGTTTATTTTTTACTGCGTCAAGTTGTTTTTTCTTTTCAGTGTTTTCTGCCTTTTCAAATTGGCAAGAAATCATTTTTTCGCCTTCAGCGATAGTTTCATCTATGTTATTTATTTCACGATTCAAATTAGACAAAATTTCATTTTGTTTATCTATGTCTTGATTGAGTCTTATTAAATCTTCTGATAATGCACTACTTTCTGCTTCGTTTGAGGCAATATCAATTTTTATAAGCGTCATTTGCTCACTAAGTTTTTCTCGTTTTTGACGTAACTCGTTAAATAAATTTTGCTTTTCTGACATATACTTAGACGTTTCAGTTTTGCTATTTAACGCTTTCTCTTCTAATTGGTCAATACCAGAAAGTTCTTGTGTAATCACTTCAATTCTTGACTTAATATGTGCATTTGTGGCATCCATATTTTCAATTTCATCTTTCAAATCTTCAAGTGAAATTTTTGCTTGTTGATATTTTTCATTTTCCTTAACAAAATCTATCTCAGCATTATTTTTATTATCTAAAAATTGATTAATATTATTTTTTAAATATTCCAGTTCTTTTTGCATTTCTTCATATGAAGCATTTTTATTTAGCAACAAAGCCTTAAATTTTTGAATTTCAACACTCAACGTTTGAATTTCTCTTTCACGGGAGATAAGGTTTGCTGCTTCTTGCTTACGAGAGCCACCCGTCATAGAACCAGCTGGATTAATAACATCACCATCTAAAGTGACAATTTTGTAAGATAATTCTGTACTATGAGAAACATCAATTGCTATGTCTAAGTTATCAACTACAATTGTTGTTCCAAGTAAATTAGAAATAATATTATCTATATCACTAGAATAACTAATCAATTCACTTGCAACTCCAAAAACACCATTTTTTGAAAGAACTTTTTTATCAGAATGATATAGGTCTTTAGATTTAATTGAACTTATTGGTAAGAAAGTTGCTCTACCATATTGATTACTTTTTAAATAGTTAATTAATTCTTTTGCACCTTGTTCATTAAAAGTAACGATATTTTGAACTGCATTACCTAAAGCAACTTCAATTGCAGTTTCATATTTTTGAGGAACCGTTATTAATGTTGCTAAAGCACCCATCATTTTGCTTCTTATTTTCTCATTATTTTTAGCATCTAAAAGTAATTTTTTAACTGCAATTTGATAGCCATCAAAGGCATTTTGCATATCCTCAAGCATACGTTTTTTATTTTCATATACCTGTAATTTTACGTTAATATTATGTCTGTCGTTTTCAATATCACGCATTTGAGAATACAAACTATCTTGTTTAAATTTGCTATCAGCATAAATTTTTGCAGTTTCATTTTTTTTGTCAAATAATACTTTACAACTTTGCGTTAGTAAGTCACATTCCTCTTGCTTTGAAGCATAAGAATTTTTTGCACTTTCTACTCTTATATTAGATTCCTTTAAATTTTCTTCAAGCATTTGTTTTTCTGCTTGATATTTAGAGAAATTGCTTTTTATATCTGACAATTTATCCATAGCATCAATCATTTTTTGCTGGTTGGATGATGCTTCTTCTTCTTTTTCTGTCAATTCGTCCACAAGTAAAATATACTCTTTTGACATTTCATCGTAAGACAAGTGTAATTGTCCTATTTTTTGTTCCAAATCAGACTGTTTTTGTTTTTTAAATTCAAGTTCAGCATTATCTTTTATTAAAGCATTATTCGCATTTAACACATCAAGATTTAATTTATCTTTTTGTAAATTTAAGTTATTTAAACGTTCTCTAATAACTTTAATTTCACCAGATTGTTGTTCTATTTCAATTGTTAAACGTAATATTTCATTATGTATATTTTCAATTTCTTTGTCTATTGAATTTAATCTTTCCATACTTTTTGTATAGTTGGCATTAGTTTCCTCTAATCTAGCACTTTCAAGATTTAATTCTTCAACAATTGATTTAATTTTTAAATTAATTTGGTCTTTAACATTTTTAGCGTTTTCATATTGAAAGATATATGCATTTACTTCAAGGTCTTTTAATTGGTCTTTGTATGCTAAGTATGCTTTTGCATTTTCCGCTTGTTTTTTCATCGGACCCATTTGTCTTTCAATTTCCGATACAATATCATTAACTCTTGCTATGTTCTCTCTAGTTCTTTCAAGCCTACGCTCAGCTTCAACTTTTCTTGATTTAAATTTTGAAATACCAGCGGCGTCTTCAAAAATTGAACGTCTGTCTTCTGGTTTTGAAGATATAATTTGTTCAACTTTACCTTGACCTATTATAGAATAACCATCTTTACCAATGCCAGAGTCATATAAAAGATTAATAATATCCTTTAATCTACATTCGTTACGATTAATTAAATAAGCGCTTTCACCTGAACGATATAATTTTCTAGTTATTGCAACTTCGTCAAAGTCATAATTAAAATATCTGTCTGTGTTGTCAAAGGTAAGTGTAACCTCACAATAAGATAAACTTTTACGTTTTTCAGTTCCATTAAAAATGACATCTTGCATAGATGTTCCACGCAAGTTTTTACTACTCTGCTCTCCTAAAACCCATCTAATAGCATCAGCGACATTACTTTTACCACATCCATTTGGTCCAACAATAGCAGTTACACCCGAATCAAATTTTATTTCAATTTTATCAGCAAAAGACTTAAATCCTGCTAGTTCTATTTTTTTAAAATTCATAATTTACCCTATTTTTTTAATTTTTCTAATGCAATTTTAGCACAATTTTTTTCTGCTTCACTTTTACTTTTTGCAAATGATGATGAAACAATTTTGTCATTTAATTTTAAATTAACAAAAAATGTCAAATCGTGAGCGGGACCTTCAGTTTTTTCTACTTCATAACAGAAATTATATTTATGTTTTTGTGCATATTCCTGAAACTTTGTTTTATAGTCCTTTTGCTCACTAGCATTTAAGTCAAAATTTTTAATTATAAAATTTTTACATTCCTCTAAATTTGCCTCTAAATAAACGCAAGCAGTTATAGCTTCAACTATATCGCATTTAATGGCTTTTGTTACTTTATTACAACTTTTTCCAAGTTTAACTTTATTTTCAATATTTAACTTGTCAAATACTTTACTTAAAGAATCTTCGCTAACAATACTTGCTCTTGCCCTAGTTAGTTCATCTTCTTTATATTGCTCAGATTTATATAAAATATCTGCAATTAAAAAATCCAAAATAGAATCGCCTAAAAATTCTAGTCTTTCATAATTTTTAAGCGAAAAAGAAGAATGCGTAAATGCAAAATTAATTAAATCAGTTTTAAAATCAAAACCGCCTATATTAATCATTTTCTAAATCCTCTAAATTTGGTAGATTCACAATTTGCTCAGCAATTTTTTCATTGATGCTTGCCGATTGATATTTATATGCCTGAACAATACTTGCATAAATTGTTTCAGAATTACTTGAACCATGTGATTTAATTATTGTTTTACTACAACCAATAAATGGTGAACCACCATATTTGTTATAATCTAAACGTTTTTTAACTTTTTTGAATGCCTTAAAAGATAAAACCGCTCCTATTTTTGATAATAAACTAGATTTTATGGATTTTTTAAGCTCTGACATTACAAGACCAACAGCACCTTCTGTCGCTTTTAAAAAAACATTTCCAGTAAAGCCATCACATACTAAAACATCATACTCGCCAGAAAGTGCATCTCTCGCTTCCATATTTCCAACAAAATTTATTGGTAGTTTTTTCATTAATGGAAAAGTAGATTTAACTAATTCATTTCCTTTACTATCTTCCGTTCCATTACACACCAAAGCAACTCTTGGATTTTCTTTTCCAAAAAGTTCCTTATAGTAGATACTACCCATCATAGCAAAGTGACATAAATTAATTGGCTTGCAATCAGCATTTGCTCCACAATCAATTAGCAACACATTTCCACCTGTTTTAGTTGGAAGTGCTGGACAAAGTGCTGGCCTAGAAACTCCTTTTATTCTGCCGATCTTTAAAAAGCCACCTGCCAATATCGCACCAGTGCTTCCAGTTGAAATTAAGGCATCTATGGAATCATCTTTTTTAAGCATATCTAATGCAACAACCAAGGAACTATTTTTCATTGTTTTTATAGCCACAGTAGGTACATCATTACAAGTAATAATTTCAGGCGCATCAACAACTTGCAAATTGTTTATTTTATATTTTTTTTCATTAATATAATCATTAATTATTTGTTTATTTCCCGTGATAATAAATTCAATATCTGGGTATTCTTTTTGTGCTAAAACAACACCATCTATTATGGCATTAGGACAATTATCTCCCCCAAAAGCATCTAAAATAAATTTCATACTAAAATACTCCGTATAAATTTTAACTCATTAATAAAAAAAAATCAAGAAAAAAGGCAGATTTAAATTTATCCACCCAATTTATATTTTGAAATTTCATTTGTTGCTAAAAAATCACATCTGTTGTTTTTTTCGTTGTCAGAATGACCTTTTACCTTATGCCAAGAAACATTATGAATTTCACATAGAAAGAGCAACTCTTTCCATAAGTCAACATTTTTAACTTCTTTCTTATCTGCCGTTCTCCAATTGTTTTTAACCCAATTTTGTACCCAACCTTGCAAAAACGCATTCACAACATATGCAGAATCGCTATAAATATCTACAATGCAAGGTTCTTTTAAGGCTTTTAATCCCTCAATTACAGCAGTTATTTCCATTTGATTATTTGTTGCATTTTTATTATAACCAGATAATTCCTTTGTTTTACCATTATAATCCAAAATACAACCCCAGCCTCCAACACCCGGATTTCCTGAGCAAGCACCATCAGTATAAAGTGTTATATTTTTCATACCACTCCTATAGAATAAACAATATACTAAATGCTATAGCAATTTGCCCAATATAGTATATCGCGTGATTAAGTATTGTAAATAATTTGCTATCTTTTTTTTCACCAAAATATTGCACAGACAAAACCAAATCGCTGATAAAAATAAATAACATGCCTAAAGCGAAAATTAAAAAGATAGGTTTATATAATGCTATCACAATACTAAAAGCAGACATAAAAGATAAAATAAATGTATAGCACAAAGATTGTATTTTATGTTTACCAAAGTTTAGTTTCAATAGTTTTTCACCAAAAACAGCAATAAAAATTGTAACAATTCCTGCAAAACCTATACCTATTAATGCCAAAAATAAAGTGTCTTTATTTTGAACAAAAATACTATTTGAATATACAATCGTTGCACCCATATACATCAAATGCCCAATTCCAAAACTAAGCATACCCGCATTTAAATATTCATCATTGTGTTGGTCATATATGATTTTAAGGTCAAGTAAAATATCACCAATTAAACCAAATATTAAACCTAAAACAATGAAAAGAGAAACTAGCGTTAAGCCTTTAACATACGAACAATAGAGTGCTAAAGAAACAAACCCAACACTTGTTAAAATTTTTGTGAACAATCCATATAATCCACCTGTTTTTACTCTAACTATTATAAATAATGTAGTAAGTACTACAACTAAACTTAACAAAAAGTATTCCATAAGGCCTCCTATTCTGCTTTATCTAAAATGTTTTTTATATCATTTACATCCATTGCAACAGGATTGACTATAATCGCGCCATCATTTAATGTTCCTAAAGCAATTTCATATTTTTTAATTTTATCATAACCATTACATTGTGTCAAAGAAATTGGCATACCTGTAAGCACATTTAATTTTTTCTTTAATTCGGTTATTTTTAAAATAAGTAAGTCGCATTTTTTATTTTCATTTAAATTTGAGCACTCATTTGGAAAAATTACTGAAGCAATTTCAGCATATAGCGAACCTACTTTTTGTTTATTAAACTCCATAACATAAGGCAATAATATCGCCATAGCATCACCATGACTAATATTGCATATACCACCTAAAGAATGACCAATTGCATGAACACTTCCAACCATACTATTTCCAAAGCATAGCCCAGCAAGGTTTGCAGCAACTGCCATATTGGTTCTTGCTTCAATATTACTAGAGTCACGGCAAACAAGTTCTAAATTATCAAATATTAACTTTATTGCACTTAAAGCATAGGCATCAGAAATAGGATTTTTTTGCAAGCAACTATATCCTTCAATAGAATGTGTAAGAGCGTCCATACCTGTACTTGCTGTAATTTTTGGTGGAAGAGTAAGTGTTAGTATAGGGTCAATTATGGCTACATTTGGCATAAGATAAGGTGTAATAAATTCCATTTTTACATTATTGTCTTTATCTTTGATAACAGCGACATTTGTAACTTCACTTCCAGTACCAGATGTTGTTGGCAAAACAATCAAAGGCAATTCATCTGCTTTTGCAACAGATTCTAATCCCATAATTTGTTTTAGGTCTGAGGTTCTATTGTATGCCATTTTTACACCTTTTGCAGTGTCAATTACACTACCGCCTCCAATTGCCAACAAACCATCACAATTATTTTCCTTAAACAATTCTAATATTTGATTAACTACTTTAGTGCTACTATCAATAGGGATATCCGTAAACAAAAAATAATTTTCTATCTCAGCGATATTTAATATTTTATTTAATGTCCCAAGTTTTACAATACTCTTCCCTGATAAAATCATTGGCTTTTTAATATTATAAGAATAAAGTTCAAATTTTAAATGATTTATTGCATTTTCTCCTGCACAAATTTTTACAGGATTATAAAATTCAAAATATTTCATACTACTCCTTAAAATAAACATAATAAATATGTTTTAAACATTGAGATTTCTCTTTTAAATGGTTTACTTAAACATCTTTTTCTAATTTTATTTGGAAATAAATAACCTTCCACTCTTTCTAAAATTCTTGTTACACCCATGGCTATATAAATGTTTCCTTGCATTATAAAACAATGCTCTGCGTATGCTTCCATAATACTCAGTTTACCCGTAAAAACTCGATATGCTAAATTTTTGTCTTTAAAAATAATTTGTAAATCAATTTTATCTGCATATTTTGTTTTTACTACTTTACCTGAATTAATTTTAAAGCAAACATATTTACCATGTTTAATATCAGAAGAAATTTTAATAGTAAAATTTTCAGGAAGATTTTTTATTTCTCTGGTAACTAAACTATCTCTGCCATTTAAAACTTTAATACCTCTATATAAAAACCATAGTATAATTTTCAAAATAAAGTTTTTCATTAAATTTATTCCTTTTGACTAAAGCAATTTTTCTACTGCACAAATCCAGCCATTATATAAACTTTCTCTTTCCTGATCTTTCATTTTAGATTTATAAATAGCACTAGATTTAATTATTTTATTTAACTTTTCAATTGTAAACACTTTTTGTGCAAGTCCAGCTAGATATATAGCACCAAGTGCTGTAGCTTCACTTTCTTTATTTTTAACAACTTTAATATTATTTATATCAGCTAAAAATTGCAATAAAAACTTGTTTTTACTACATCCACCATCTACTTTTATCCTTTTTAAAACAACTCCACTTTTTGCCATTTGGTCTAAAATTGCTTTCGTGTTATAAGCCATACTTTCAAGTCCAGCACGCACAATATGTTCTTTTTTTGTATCAAAATTAATCCCTGTAATTATTGCTCGGCAATTGGAATTCCAATAAGGAGCACCAAGCCCAGTAAATGCTGGCACAAAATACACACCATTAGTATCTTTCACACTTTCAGCCATTGGCCCAGTATCAGCGGGGTTATAGTAAAAACCCAAGTTATCTTTCATAAAATTTATTGTTGAACTAGCACTATAAATACTGCCTTCTAACGCATAACAAATTCTGTTTTTAATTTTATAAGCAACTGTGGTTAAAAGTTTATCTACAACAATTGGTTTATTGCCAATATTTAAAAGTAAAAATCCACCTGTCCCATAAGTTACCTTTGCCTTTCCTTCATTAAAACAGCCTTGACCAAAAAGCGAAGCTTGTTGGTCACCCACTAAACTACTAAGCGGGAAACCATAATCTAAAACATCACCAATTTTTTCACTATTGGAAATTATAATAGGTAAAATTTTTCTAGGAATATTAAAGTATTGTAATAATTCATCATCATAATCCAATGTGTTTATATTAAACAACATAGTTCTACTTGCATTGGATACATCAGTTACAAATTTTCCTGTAAGTTTATACGCTAAAAATGAATCCATTGTACCAACACATAAATTATTTTCATTTAGTAATTGTTTTGCTAGTGGCACGTTGTCCAAAATCCATTTTATTTTAGTTGCACTAAAATATGCGTCAGGAATTAATCCAGTTTTTTCTTTTATTTTATCCTTAATATTTTGAGGTAAATTATCTATTTGTTCTGCTGTTCGTCTACACTGCCAAACAATAGCATTATATATCGGTTTTTTTGTCCTTTTATTCCAAGCAACTATTGTTTCTCTTTGGTTGGCAATTCCCATACAAATTATATTTTTGGCTTTAACTTTATCAACTAATTCGTTAATAGTTTCTAATTGAAGTTTATATATTTTTTCGGCATTTTGTTCTACCCAACCAGATTGAGGATAAGTTGATTTAAAACTACGATTAGAAATATCAACTATTTCATTTTTTGTAATATCATATAAAATGCTTCTACAACTTGTAGTTCCTTCATCAATACCAATAATATATTTTTTCATTTTTTGTAACCTCTTAATAATAATTTATCACAATAAAATTAAATTTAAAAATTATTAAAGGTAATTTTTAAAACATTTTAAAATTTTTAAATAAAGTTGTTATTCATTATTAATTAACTTTATATTTTTAAAAAAATTATTACCAAATAATTAGTTACAATTAATTAATATCTAAATTATCTACATTAAATAATTCAATTAAAAAAAATAAAAAGCACTATTTTTAGTGCTTTTTTATTTAATTAATTAAGTGAAAGAATATTTAATCTCCTTAGAATACAGCATTATTATTCTTGTTCAGATTTTAATTCTTCAATTTTAGCAGTGCATTCAGCAATATCTGCTTTTAAATTTTCATTTGTTGATAACAAAATATTGTATGAATTTTCTAAAATTGGATAACGTTCTTCATTTTGTTTTAAAACTTCTTCACAATGTTGAACTGAAAGTCTTAATCCGTCTAATAAATCCAAGTCCTCAGAGAGTTTTTTAGCTTTTTCTTCGTCAATATCTACATAGTTGTTAACACCATATAATACAACTTTTTGTTTTGCAACTAATGCTTCTTTTCTACGAAGTTTAACTTTATCTTTTTCGTAAGATTTTTTAATTTTAGCAAGTGGCAAGTATTCTTTTTTAACTGCTCTAAATTCTTTTTCGTTTGTTGCAAGTCTGTCTTTTAACACTTCAAGTCTTGCTTCATATTCTTCAAGAGATAATGTTGCTCCAGTAGGTTTATTTTCTGTTTCTGAAAGTTGTTTTTCTTTTTCTGCTAATTCTTTTTGAAGTTCTTCAATTTTTTCATTAGTTTCATTTTCCTTAGCAGTTTCAACTTCTTTTATTTTATTTTCATACTCTTCTTTTTGACGAGCAAGTTCTTCTTCCAATGCTTTAATGCGTTCATCTTGTTTAGCTGATTCGTCATTAATTATTTCTTCTTGATTTTCAGCATTTCCTTCAACATCTTCTTGGTTCTCTTCAACAACTTCGCTTTCTTGTTCTTTATTTTCAGAAGCTTCATTTGTTGAATCAGATTCTTCTACAACTTCTTCTTGTGTATCGTCATCTGCTTCTGTGTTTTCTTCATTAGATTCAGCAAGTATTCTGTTAATTAATGCTTCAATATCTTCGTCATTGTCATCGCTGTCATCTTCATCTTCTTTTTCTTCATTAGAAACATCTTCTTGTTTATCATCAGAATCAACAAAAATATCATCAAGGTTTATTTCATCTGATTCATGTTCTTCTTGCGCTTTTTTTGCAGCTATTCTTTCTTCAATATTTTTTTGTTTTTCTTTTATAAAATCATCTTCTTCCTTGCTAAGGTCATCAACATTATTTGATTGAGAAAGTAAAAGTTCCTCTTCCTTAGCTTTTTTCAAATCAACATCTTTAACATCAGACTGTTCAATTTTTTCTTCATCTTTTGAAGGTTGTTCTGTAGCTTCATTTAATAAAATAGGTTGTCCATAAACAATTTGTTGATTTTGAACAGGTTGATTGTTTTCTTGATTGTTGTTTTTGTTGTCCTTTGCGTGTGGATCAACAATAGCAAGCATTAAACTTGCAAGAGCATAAATTATAAAAGCACCAATAATTATAATACCTAATACGATTAATATGTATTTTAATACTTCTAATACCATTTGTTTTCTCCTTATTTTACTTGTTTTTTTATTTTACGAGTATATTCTAGCACATACTTATTAAAATTTCAATACCCAAATTTAATTTTTTTTGCAATCATAAGAGTAATATGTTAACTCAACTGTTCCATATCTTTTTTGGTCAATATTGACAAAATTTGTATTAATTTTTAAACCCACTGGATGTTCGCAAACAATGTACCCACCTTCATTAAGTAATTTGTTTTTGTCGATTAGGTCTAAAACATTGTCATATACGCCACTTGCATAAGGCGGATCAACTAAAATTAAATCAAATTTTTCCTTAAAATTATTTAGGGCTATGTCATATGAAGCGTTGATAACTTCATAATTTTTATCTAATCCTTTTAAATTCTCATAAGTTAATTTTATGCTTCTTTTGTCTTTATCAACAAAAAAAACTTTCCTCGCCCCTCTAGATAAAGCTTCAATTCCAAGAGCACCTGACCCACTAAATAAATCTAAAACAATAGCATCTTGAATGAAAAATTGTAGTTTTGTAAATAAAGCCTGTTTAACCTTGTCGCCAGTAGGGCGAATGTTATCACTTTTAGGCGAGTTTAATTGTTTTCCTTTATATTTGCCTGAAATTATTCTCATAAAGCATATTATACTCAATTTGATTAAACAATCAAACTTTTTCCTCTAAATGATTGAAAATTAGTCAAACATTCATATGGTGACGTACCTATTAACTTTGCCAGTGTTTGTATATTTGAAACAACCAGTACAAAATCCTTAATTTTGCAAGGCACATTTGTAACGTCTACCATACACATATCCATACAAACATTTCCAAAAATTTTTGCTTTTTTCCCATTAATTGTAAGTTTAAGTTTATTTGATAATCTCCTTGAAAGTCCGTCAGCATAACCTAAAGAAATCGTAGCAATTTTACTATCTTTTTTTAGTTGATTAGTATTTCCATATCCAACATATTCACCTTTTTTACAATCTTTTATTTTTAAAATTTCAGAATAGATTGACATTACTGGTTTTAAATCATTTTTTCCATATCCATAAATGAAAAATCCAACTCTCACCATATCAATGTAATCTGGCAATTTATAGTTTAATACAAAACTACCACCTATATGCACTAAAACTTTTTTATTTACTAATTTTACATATTGAGAGAAAATATTAAGTTGATTATAAAAATTTGTTTTTTCACAATCTGCATCAAAAAAGTGAGTAAAAATACCTTCCAAAATAATATTTTCATTACAATTAATTATATTCAATATTTTTTGGAATTCATATAAATTTTTAACTCCTATTCTATTCATTCCAGTATTTATTGCAATATGCACATATGCTTTTTTATTTATTTTATTACATATTAAATTAATTTTTTTTATATCTTCAAATGAATCTATTGTAAAAGAAATGTTATTTTTAATTAATTTACTATACTCACAAGTTTTGCCAACTACTAATAATTTGGAATTTTTAGATATTTTTTTTACTTTAAGTGCTTCATTTGCATTAGCTACGCCAAACCAATTAACCTTTTCTTTTAAAATTCCTACAATCTCTTTTATGCCATGACCATAAGCATTAGCTTTAACCATTGGACATATTATTTTTCTTGATTTTTCACATAAATTTAAATTGTATAATAAATTATTTTTATTTATTAATTTTATATTCATTATAAATATTTATTTTATTTAAAATAATTTTGTTACTTTAATACAAATAAATTTAATTTGCTTGCATTACCCCTAACATATATTTAACCAAAAAAAAGGTAAAATTTTTAAATGACAAAAATTTTACCTACCTATATTTTAGAATTCAACATCATAACTTGCATTCAATTTGTACAAAATTCCTAGAACTTCATTGCTTAAACTTAAACAAGGCTTTTCTTTTAATTCTTCAAATACTATTCTAAATACACATGTCCCTTCATTTTCGCTCAAAATTTTAGGAAGTTGTACCAAATTGTGTTCGACCTTTTTAACAAACTGTTCAAAAACTGAATCAGTATAAATATTGTCTAATGTGCTAGTTCTAAAAACAAATTTTGCACTTTTTCTGCTACCAACAGAATTTTTTAATGGTGTTACAGAATAAGGTTTTAAATTTAAAATTTCACCCAATTTTTCAACATTATAATCACCTCTAAAATGTATACTTATTGTAAAATGATATTTCATTTTATCCTCCTAAACTTAGTAATAACTTAGCCATCTACTATTAGTTATTATAATAGTTACAGAATAAAATGTCAAAATATGTTTGATTATTTTTCTATTGATTTGTTATAAAACACAAAGCATACCTTGTCGTCTTTTTCTTTTTTGTAAACAGATTCAAAAATATCTTTTGCTTGATTAAACTTCCCGTTTACATAAGCTCTTACACCTTGTTCAAATTCAATTTTATATTTTATTAACTTTTCTCTTTTAGCCCTTGGATAAGCATCCAGTGATTCAAAAATTGGGATATATTCTTTGTTATCAAACATCAAATTTCCAATGTATCTATAATTAAAATTCATTGAAGAAGATAGGTCATTTAAAGTTGATTTTGAAAAAGTAATTAAACTTCCAAAAACCTTATTCACTTCACCTATTTTTGCTGTAAAATTAACAGAATCTGATATTACAGTTATTGATTTACGAGTTTCATCACCAACAACGCCAAACACCACATCACCAGTATTTAAAGATACACCAACATCAAGTTTTGGCATAGAAACGTTTGATAAATTCTTTTCTTGAACTGCTTTTATAATTGCATGAGCACAATCATATGCTTGGCGAGAACGTGTAAAAATTGCCATTATACCATCTCCCAAATACTTGTCTATATACCCATTATATTTTCTTATAATTGGTGATACAACATTTAAATAGGCATTTATATAATTAAAATTTTCTTCTAAAGAAAGAGTTGTGCTGACTTGTGTTGAATTTCTAATATCACAAAACATTGTTGTAACTTCTTTCTGAACTTTAGAACCAATTTCTAAATCTAAAACAGAGTTTTTGCCTAAAAATTTAATGAATTGTTTTGGTATATATTTTTCATATTCCAAATTTGTACGTTTTATTATAGTTTCTTTCTTTTTATAGTTATCATTTATTTTGTTTAAATCATATTCCATTTTTAAAAATTGATTACCACCGCCAATATATATTCTATCACCAACATTCCCGTCTGATAATCTTTCTATGGCTTGCTCTAACCTTTTTAATGGCTTGGTTATTATTTTGAAAATTATAAATACAATTAGCAAATAGATTAAAGTCAAAAGAATAATCCATAAATAGTTATTTATGTTTGTTGCATTTATTTGCAAAACTTGTTTCACTACTGTAACAGTTTCATTGTTGTAATTATTTATTGTAGCTAAAAAATAAGTTAAAATAGCAAAAAATATAGTTAAAGGAACAACACTAAAAAATAATTTTAATGTTAATTTTTGGCTTTTTAAAAATCGAATATATAGAATTGTAGCAAAAATTGAATTAATTATCATTAGACCTATTGCAAAATAAGCCATAGTATTAAAGTTAAATGATAACCTCCCGTCACTTATAACAATTGATGAAAAAAAGAATGAAGCGGTTAACACAACGCCTACTAAAGAAATTATAAACAAAATCATAAATACTTTTGTGCTAGTTCTCATAAATATATTTTTGGTATTGTAATAAAAAATATTCTATAAAACACTTGCAAGTTTTAAAAAATAATGTTATTATTCTAAATGTTAAATATGCCGAAGTGCTGGAATGGTAGACGGAGCGGACTCAAAATCCGCCGTGAGCAATCACATGGGGGTTCGAGTCCCCCCTTCGGCACCAAATGAAAATTAAAAAGTCTTTTGTAAAAGACTTTTTTCATTTAAAATACTTTCCTAAATTTTATCAACTTTTTTATATTTTTATACTAAAATAATTTTACATTTTAAACCTATGTAATGTCGCTTTGTTCATTTGTACGCAAATCAATTACTTCCACAACAATTATGGAATTACAGATTGAATATATATGCTCACGATTTCAAGTGTTGGCTTAAGCAAGCATAAAAAACACTTTATCTCGTTCCTTATATATCAACATCAGTTTTGCTTAAAATGACCTCATCGTTTTCAGACAAAACTTTCAATAATAATAGATGGTGGCATTACTATATATCACAAAAAGAAAAAGGATTTTTATGGGGGATAAAAAATTTCAAGATAGTTATCTTAAAAGCAATGGTGTTGATGCACATGAAGTAAAGGAAGACTATGGCTGTTCGCCAGTTTCTAAATATGATATATATAACGGAGAAACAATTACCATTAAAGATAAGTTTGGCAATTTATATGTTGATACTGAAATGTCAAAGGAAGAATTCTTTGAAATATATGGCAACAATAAGGAGAAAGAAAGATAATGAATAATAGTTATTATTTTAGCATTAGTGTTCAATTTTTTAGCGATTATGATGTTTCTAAGTTTGAAAAAATACTTGGCTACAAAGCAAAAAAATTGACTTATTTAAAAGATTCAGTAAGTCCAGTCCCAAGTGCAAAGTATTATTATAGGACTAAAGAATTTAATGATATTAATGTTAATGAATTGTTTGAACAATTTATTAACACCATTTATAGTAAAGTAAATTTAATAAAGACTGAAATCGAAAACAATAATGGCAAATTAAATATTTGCATTGTTTTTACTAACTTTGTAGAAAAACCTTGTTTGTATATGTCAAATAACACTTTAACTCAATTAAGCGAACTGGGTGCAAGCTACGATATTGATTTCATATAATTAATAAATGAATGATGTATCTTAATACATCTAACTAACTTAAAAATGTATTCTCTAAAAAGCGAGTTTCCCTACCACATAAATTATATCATAAAAAACAAGTCATTGATAATTTTTTCAATGACTTGTTTTTAAATACAATAACAATACTTATGATATAAGTGTTTTATTTTACTTAGTTAACGTTTATTATTGGGTCGTATGAATCAATAACTTGTTTAATTTTCATAATACAAAATGATTTGTTATTTGCTAATTTCAAGTTTCCATTATTATTAAAAATCTCATTGAGCATTTCATAATGTTTATTTGAAACATAATATGAAAGTATTAATTCTGAATTTTTAATATCGTCAATACTGCAATAAAAACTTACAATATTGTTTTCCTTGAAGTGTTCGCATAATACTTTTTTAATTTCTACACTTATCATATCCTTATTTATGACCTGATTCATTGTTTGATTTAACTCAATTCCATCTGGAACATCCATAGATATTAAACTCATTCCACAAGTTGACCCACTTACAATTTTTACTAAAATTGGTATTTCTTTCATATAATTCTTTATTTTATCTTTTGTAAATTTTTATCTCTAACTAGGAGATTCTATTTTTTAAATGTTGAAATTTCTTCCTTTAAACGTGCGATAAAATCATCTAGTTTTAAATCTGAAACGTTTTCATTGCTACGTCCACGAATGGAAATTGTACCTTTCTCTTTTTCTCCGTCACCAACAATAACCATATATGGAATTTTTTGAGAAATACTTTCTCTAATTTTATATCCTATTTTTTCGTTACGGACGTCTAATTCGCATTTAATACCTGCCTCATCAAGTTTTGAATATATTTCCTTTGCATAGTCTTCACTACTCTCAGCAATATTCATAACTCTAACTTGAACAGGAGCAAGCCATACTGGGAAAATACCAGCATAATGCTCAGTAAGTATTCCAATAAAACGTTCAAACGAACCAAAAATCGCTCTATGAACCATAATTGGGCGTTTCTTTTCACCATCGGCATCAACATAGGTCAAATCAAAACGTTCTGGCAATTGGAAGTCTAATTGAATAGTTCCCATTTGCCATTCGCGACCTAAACAATCCTTCATTTTTATATCGATTTTTGGACCATAGAAAGCACCATCACCCTCGTTAATCCTGTAATTATTTTCACCACAAAGTTCATTTAAAACTGTTTTAAGTTCAGATTCTGCCATATCCCAAGTTTCAATTTCACCCATAAAGTCATTAGGTCTTGTTGAAAGAGTAAGTTGATATGGCAATCCAAAAACCCCATACAATTTACTAATTAGTGCAACAATATCTTTTATTTCAGAGCCTATTTGGTCCTTTCTAATAAAGTTATGAGAATCATCTTGGCGGAACATTCTAACCCTAAACAAACCATTTAATTGTCCAGATTTTTCATTTCTATGAATAACATCAATATCATTTAAACGAAGAGGCAAATCTTTATAACTACGCATTTTACTTTGGTAAATTCTAATAGAATTTGGACAATTCATAGGTTTTAATGCCTGTTCGTTGCCGTCAGAATCTGTCAAAACAAACATATCTTCCTTATAATGATCCCAGTGACCTGAAGTTTTCCATAAAACACTGCTATTTAATTGTGGAGCAGAAAACTCTAAATAGCCTCTTTGTTTATGCTCTTTACGCCAAAAATCAATAAGTGTATTCATAATAGTAAAGCCTTTTGGTAACCAATAAGCCATACCCGGAGCAGTTTCATCAAAAAAGAATAAATCTAATTCTTTACCTAATTTTCTATGATCACGCTTTTTAGCTTCTTCAATCATATTAATATAGTCATTTAATTGTTTTTTATCTGGGAAGGCATAAACATAAATACGTTGTAGCATTTTATTTTTTTCATTTCCTCTCCAATATGCTCCACTAACTCTGTTAATCTTGAATGCATAATTTTGCAATTTTGAAGTATTTTCAACGTGAGGACCACGACAAAGATCTACATAATCATCACCTAGATAATAACAAGAAATTGTTTCACCTTCTGGCAAATCATTAATTAATTCTATTTTATATGGTTCATTTTTAAATAAATCCAATGCCTCTTGTCTTGATATTTCAACTCTTTTAAATTCTTCGTTACGATTGATTATTGCTTTCATCTCTTTTTCAATATCGGCAAATTTTTCTGGAGTAATTGGTTCCATATCAAAATCATAATAAAAACCATTGTCAATTGCTGGTCCAATAGCAATTTTTACATTATCTTTACCAAAAACATTTTTAACGGCTTTTGCTAATACGTGCGACAAAGAGTGTCTGCACATTTGAATTTTTTGTTGTTTTTCATTTTCTTCCATAATTATCTTTCCTTTTAAAATCTATTTTTTGCTTACATTATTAACAATAGGTATAATTTTTAACAAAATGTACTTAATTGTTAAAAAACAAAAAATCATCCTTTGCTATAAATGTTAGCAAAGGACGATTATATTAACCGCGGTTCCACCTTTATTGGAAATTGCTTTCCCTCTCATTTTCTATTTATAAAAAGTTTTTATTAAAGTGGTTTCGTTACTAATTTATCTTAAGCCTTTCACCACCCGACTCTTCTCTAAACGAATCAATTAGAACTACTTGTCTTTAACTCTATAAATAATTTACTCATTTAGTATAAATATTAAAAAATATTTTGTCAATATTTTTTAACATTTCTCAAAACAAAATAATGAAATATTTTACAAATTAAACTCTAGTTATATTTGTTTTTATAAACTAATTTTATCTAGTTTTGTAAATAAGATTACAATGTTTGCCCATTTTACAATGGCATATTTTAAGCATTCGATTCATTATACTTATGTTCTAATTGTTTTTCTTTTGTACCTGTTAATGCTCTTAAACTATTAAGTATTGCAAGTAAAGTTACGCCTACATCTGCTATAACTGCACTGAGCATACCAGTTATGCCTAATGCACCTAAAGTTAAAAACAAAACCTTTATTATAATTGAAAGCAAAATATTTTCCCACACAATTTTTCTTGTGAATTTAGATATTTTTATGGCCTTATTAACTTTATTTGGATTATCGTCAACAAGAACAATATCTGAGGCTTCAATACTTGCCCCGCTACCATTTATACCCATACTAATACCAATATCGGCAAGTGTAAGTGCTGGAGCATCATTAATTCCATCTCCAACATAAGCAATCATTTTTTTGTTTTGTTTTTGTTCTTCAATGTATTTATATTTATCCTCAGGCAATAAATTTGCATAATATTCGCTCAAATTTAGTTCGGTTGATAAATATTTAACAGCTTCTTCTTTATCGCCAGATAATAAAACGGTTTTTATATTATTGTCGTTTAAACTGTCAATTGCTTGTTTAGCACTGTCCTTTATTGTGTCGCTTAAATAAATGTTTGCAATTTTTTCATCATCTTCAAAAACTTCAACCACAGTAGAATTTAATGTTTTATCTTTTTTACCCACAAAATATTTTTTGTCGTTATATTCAAATGATACACCTTCCCCTGCTATTTCTTTAAAGTTATTGACACTTAAAAGCTGTTTGGTGTTTTCTGAAACAATTGCTTTTGCTAAAGGGTGAATTGAGTATTGTTCACCTAAACTAGCAAGAAAAATGATTTCTTCTTTTGTATATGTGTTATAAATTTCAACATTGTTTATTTTAAACTCACCTGTGGTTAGAGTGCCAGTTTTATCAAATGCCACCACATTAACTTTTGCTAAGGCATCCAAGTAATTTGAACCTTTTATTAAAATACCTGATTTTGAGGCATTCCCAAGTCCTGAAAAATAAGAAAGAGGAACTGAGATTGCAAAAGCACAAGGACAAGAAATTACAAGGAAAATTAGACCTCTGTAAACTGCGACATTAACGTCTTTTGTTATTAGCCATACAATACCAAAAACTACGGCTGATAGTAGCATAACAGCATATGTGTACCATTTAGCAATTTTTGAAATAACCGTTTCCGTTTTCGATTTTTTATCTTGGGCATTTTCAATTAAATTTAAAATTTTTGAAACAGTACTATTTTCATATCCACTCGTAACCTTTAAGGTTAATGTTCCATCTAAAACAATCGAGCCCGACATAACATTATCACCTTTTTTAGATGGAACAGGAAGGCTTTCCCCTGTTAAGCTTTGCATATTTAAAGAAGAACTTCCTTCGAGAACAATAGTGTCCAGAGGAACTAACTCTCCCGGCTTAACAATTATTATGTCATTAATTTTTACCTCTTTAGGACTAACAACCTTTTGCTCACCATCGACCAAAATTGTAACAAATTCAGGTTTAATATTTGTTAACGCTTCAATTGACTTTTTGGATTTATTTAACGCTATACTTTCAAGCAATTTACCTATGGAATATAAACCAATAACCATTAAACCTTCCATATATTTTCCAACACAAATGGCACCAATTATTGAAAGCGTTACTAGTAGATTTTCATTAACAATTTTTTTAAAAATCAAACTTATCGCTTTGTAATATGTTTTATAACCAATTAGTAATGCACTGCTAATATACATAATCCAAAATAATACTTTTGGCATTGGTATTGCTAAAGTAAGTACCGCTAATACTAAACCTAAGCATAATAGCAAAGAATTTAAAATAAAATTTTTATCAAAATATTTTTTTGTTTTGGATGTATCCATAATTCTAGCATCAGGTTCTACTTTGCTTGCTACTTTAATTGCATCCTTTAAAGCAAGTTCTTGATTATCACTATCAATTACCAAATACTCTTTGACAAAGTTGATTTCAGCTTTTTTTATACTTTTTTCATTATTGATTGCTTTTTCTAATGATTTTGCACAGTTTGGACAATCTAGTCCTAATATTTTGTATTTTTTAATCATTATTTTCCTCCATAATATGCTCTAAACTAATTTCAAAAACCTCTTTAACGTGATTATCGGCAAGTGAATACCAAACTTCTTTACCAATTTTTTTATTTTTTATTAAATTCTTTTCACGTAAATTTTTTAATTGATGCGACACTGTAGATTTTGTTAAATTCAATATAGATGAAATATCGCAAACGCATAAATCATTATCCTTTAATAAGTTGATTATTTTTATTCTGGTAGAATCAGATAAAGCCTTATAAAAGTCTGCTATATCTAATAGCCTATCATCACTAAGTAAAGAATCTTTTGCTTTGTTAACAATATCAATATGAATAATGTCACAATCACATTCTAGTGCAGATTTCCCCATAATTTACTCCTTTTGTATTATATGATATTTTAAAAAATAGTTGAACGATTATTCAATTGTTCTTATTATAGTTGAACATTTATTCAATTGTCAAACGATTTTTAAGTAATAAGAAAAATATTTTTTAACTTTCATTTATAGATTTTCCTTTGATAATTTAAAAAACTCTATAATAATTCAAGAAAAAACAATAAAAAAGCCATAAAGATAAATTTCTTAATGGCTCTAAATCAAAATTTAATAAATGCTTTATTTTTTAGAATCAACCAATGCCATATGGCAGATTAAATCAATAACTTTTGTTGAGTAACCCCATTCGTTATCATACCAAGCTATTAATTTAACAAACTTAGGACTAAGCATAATACCAGCTTTTTCATCAAAAATACAGGTTCTGCTGTCACCTATAAAATCAGAAGAAACAACCATCTCATCAGTATATCCTAAAATTCCATTTAATTCATTTTTAGATGCTTTTTTAATTGCTTTACAAATACAATCATATGTTGTTTCTTTTTTTAATTTACAAGTTAAATCAACAACTGAAACATCTAAAGTTGGCACACGCATACTCATTCCAGTTAGTTTTCCAGCAAGTTCTGGTATAACAACTCCCACTGCTTTTGCTGCACCAGTTGATGAAGGTATAATATTATATGAAGCCGCTCTACCACCTCTCCAATCTTTTTTAGTTGAACCATCAACAGTTAATTGGGTAGCGGTTGTAGAATGGACGGTTGTCATTAATCCTTCTTCAATTCCAAAAGCATCATTGATAACTTTTGCTAGTGGTGCTAAACAGTTTGTTGTGCAACTTGCATTTGAAACAATATCCATAGATTTTTCATAAGTGTTTTCATTTACACCCATAACAAACATTGGCATTTCCTTACCCGGAGCGGAAACAATAACCTTTTTAGCACCTGCTTTTAAATGCGCCTGTGCTTTTTCATAAGAAGTAAATACACCTGTGGATTCAACTATATATTCTGCTCCACATTCTTTCCAAGGTATAAGTGAAGGTTCTTTTTCAGCATAAAAATTAATTTTTTTATTATTTACAATAAGCGTATCTAAAGAAACACTTACTTTCCCATTGAATTTTCCGTGAATAGAATCGTATTCAAATAAGTACTTTGCATAATTAACATCCAAAAATGGGTCATTTATTCCCACAACTTCAACATCTTTTCTTTCGCTTGCTATTCTTAAAACAAGCCTTCCAATCCTACCAAATCCATTTATTCCAATTTTAATTTTTTTCATTTTATTCCCCTTTTATTTTCGCTTTTTTAAAATTATTTTCACCAATTTGAGTTTTAATAAACCAATTAATACCATAAATTCCTGAAATCACCAGACAAATAATTGCTGTTAACCAAAAGATAGTTTGTATTAAAAAATTAAATTTACTTTTGAAAATAAAAAATAATGTAATTAGAAGTATTGATATAAACAAAGGTATAAAAGTACTTAGCATACTTTTAAGTTTATTATATTTAAACTTATATTTTTTACCACCTTCTACATCAACAAGTTGAATGCCTTGCCATTGATTAACCCTCATCAAATTTGAAGGATATTCAAGTTTATATAAGATATTTGTTGCTATTTCCCCATAAGTAACACAATTAAAGTTTGTAAGAGTGATATCTTTAGAAAATAACAATTTTATTATTTTGTACAAAATGTTCCAAAAGAATTTTTTAATTGGAGATAATTCTTTTTTAAAGTATACAATTTGGTTGTTTAAAAGCAAACTTTTTGTTTGTTTAAAAATTTCATCGCATGAAGTAAACTCGCGAATTACAACTAGATTATTTTTACTAATTTTTGCAACTGCATAATTAATTATACTTTCAACGTCTTCATCTTTATCAAATACCAACGATATAACATTGTCCATTTCACATTTTTTTGACGAACAATACAAAATTTCATAATCGTTATATTTTTTACTAAGCTTACTATTTATATCTTTTATGTCTAAAGAATTATTCAAGTCAATTAGTATAAAGGAATATGACATATTTGTTATACCTCCTTTAATTTTTTAACACGTCTTGAATGTCTACCACCTTCAAAATTTGTAGTTAAAAATACTTTAATAATTCTTATTGCTTTTTGTTTATTAATATATCTGCCAGGTAAAACTAATACATTTGCATTGTTGTGTTTACGTGCAAGTGAAGCAAAATTAGTATTCAAACATAAGGCTGCCCTAATTTTAGGGTCTTTATTTGCAGCAATACTCATTCCAATGCCTGTTCCACAAATATAAATCCCAACATTATTAGCATTTTCAAGAACTTTTTGATTGCCAGCCTTTGCGTAGTCAGGATAATCGACACTATCCGTTGAATAAGTCCCCACGTCAATTGTCGTTATATTTTCTTTATTAAAAAATTCTTTAATTTGTTCTTTTAAGTTGTAACCAGCATGGTCGCACGCAAGAATAATCATATTCACTCCCCTATTTATTTAGTAGTCTAACATATTTTTAAAAAAAACAAAACATTTTTAACACTTTTACAGTTTTAATCATAGTGTAATAATGTAATTTACATATTCGGAGGTAAAAATTATGTCTTTTTTTATAAACAATAATAATCCAAACCGCCCAGGACCTATTTGCGGAAACCCAACACAAGGATTATGTGAAAAAGTTTTAATTGAAACGGATAAAGTTTTTGATGCAGCACTGCTTCAGACAACAGAAACAGGGATTGTATTAACTACGGCCAACTATAATCCAGCAAACCCAACATTGCCACTTACCTATATTTCAACTGAATCAGATCCAGCCAATCCGGCAACTATAAGCGATGTTGTTATTACTAGGTTAACTGACAGACCAAATTTTGCAACAGTAACTGGAACTGTGATTATACCAGTTATAGTAACTTACAGAGATGCAACTGGCGTGTTAGGAACTGCAACATCATCAATTACCTATCCTATAAATGCAATGCTTTATGTTCCACAACCTTCTTTAAATCCTATAAGGATTGAAGTTAGTGCACAATTTAGAAGTCAAATAGGAACATACACAGCTGAAAATACATTTACTGTAACAGGCTGCTTGCAAATCATAATAAAAGTATTGTCAAAAGTTATTTTATTGATACCAAGTTATGGTTATCCAGTTATTCCACCTGTTCAAGTTGGGGAAGCAAACATTTGCCCAGGAATTTTTGAACAACCAATTTTCCCTACTTCATTAAGACCCGGGAATATTAACATAACTACAAATAACTAATAAAAATCTAAATTTCAACAACTTAAAAGCGAGGCAAAAAGTCACTTTTGCCTTGTTTTTTGTTGACAGGATTAATATTATATAATTTTTAAGATTAAAATATTTAAACAAAACTTTAAATCATTTACATGTACTTATTTATTTTGCTTTTTTTAAAAACGCTCCAGTTCTAAGTCTAGTTCAAAACTTCTTCTAAAAACTAAAGTTTTTTCAATCTAACAAAATACTTGTCCTATTGACGCGTCTTCTCTCTTATGATATATTATCTTACATTAATTAGGAGTAAAAAAATGAAAACATTAGAAATGTGTGAAAATGAATTAACAGATATATCCAAAGAAATGATTAATACAAAAAATAAAGTTAAAAATTTAAGGATTGAACATTCAAAAATTAGAAATGAAAAAATGAATTTAATTCAATATAGCGTTTTTAGTGCTTGTGCTGTTTTATCATCTTTAATAATTTTTGCATTAAATCCTGCTTCATTACCTTTTATTATTACTGGTGCATCTATTTTAGGTTTAGGAAGTGCTGGTGTTGTATCAACAATTGTAAAAAATAAAAAATATGATAAAAAAATTGAAAAATTAAACAATGAAATTATTGTTTTAGATACCAAATTAGATAGTTTGAGAGCAAGCATTGATAAAAAACATGGTCAAATCGCTGAAATTAACAAAGTTAGAATATCTAAATTAAAAACCTTATCTTCAAAAAGAGAAACAAAAAATATCACAAAAAATGATAGTGAACTTGAAAGATAATAGATAAACTATTTGTTAACTGCAAAATTCATTTGCATTCTATAGTTTTTCTTGGGAAAAAGTCTTCAGTGTTTACAAATAAACAGTAAAATTTTATTAAATTAAAAAAACAAGGCAAAATCATAACAACCGATTTTGTCTTATTTTTTTAAAAGATAATTGCAAAACACTTTCCACACTACTCTCAATTTAAATTCCGATATCCGTTTGTTTAAAATAATATCGGAAGTGTGAGAGTTAGCGAACGAGTTGCATATCAATCAACTCAAAAAATTTTGTGTTAGCAAAATTTTACTTCCGATAGTTTACCTAGGGAATTTAATGTTTGCTTGTGCAGCGGCCAAACGCGCAATAGGCACACGGAAAGGCGAACAAGAAACATAAGTCAAGCCTGTTTTATGACAGAATTCAATTGATGAAGGGTCGCCACCATGTTCACCACAAATTCCTAAAATGATATCTGGTCTTGTTTGTTTACCAAGGCGAGATGCCATATCTACCAATTTACCAACACCTTTTGTATCTAAACGAGCAAATGGATCAAATTCATAAATTTTGTTTTGATAATATGAACCTAAGAATTTACCAGCATCATCACGGCTAAATCCAAAAGTCATTTGAGTTAAATCATTTGTACCAAAAGAGAAATATTCTGCTTCTTTTGCAATTTCATCAGCTAGAAGTGCAGCTCTTGGAATTTCAATCATAGTACCAACTTTGTATGACATTTGTACTCCTGCTTCTTTAATCAACTTATCAGCAGTTTCACATACAATTTTTTTAACAAAAGCTAATTCTTTTGCTTCGCCTACAAGTGGGATCATAATTTCAGGAGTGGTTTTAAAGTCATTATGTCTTGCGTTCACTTCTATAGCAGCTTTTATTACTGCAGTAGTTTGCATTTTTGCAATTTCAGGGAAAGTGACTGCAAGTCGGCAACCACGATGTCCCATCATTGGGTTAAATTCATGTAAAGAAGCGATGATTTGTTTAACTTCTTCAACTGTTTTTCCTTGTGAGTCAGCAAGCAATTTTATATCCGCTTCTTCAGTTGGAACGAATTCATGAAGAGGTGGATCCAAGAAACGGATGTTAACTGGAGCACCTTGAGCTTCCTCATAAAGTTTTTCAAAATCACCTTGTTGCATTGGTTCAAGTTTTGCAAGTGCAGCCTCACGTTGTTCAACTGTATCAGAACAAATCATTTCTCTTATCGCTGCAATTCTATCTGGTTCAAAGAACATATGCTCAGTTCTGCAAAGACCAATACCTTCCGCACCAAACTCGAAAGCTTGATGAGCGTCTTTAGGAGTATCTGCATTAGTTCTAACAGACAATGCTTTATATTTATTAGCCCAAGCCATAATTCTACCAAACTCACCATCATTGGTGTTAGCAGGAACAGTGCTAATTGCTTGATCATAAATTTTTCCTGTTGAACCATCAAGAGAAATTATGTCACCTTCTTTAAATGTTTTGCCATGTAGTGTAAAACATTTATTTTCTTCATCCATTTTTATATCGCCACATCCTGAAACACAGCAAGTTCCCATACCACGTGCAACAACTGCAGCGTGAGATGTCATACCGCCTCTAACAGTCAAAATGCCTTGTGCATAATGCATACCTTCAATATCTTCAGGCGAAGTTTCAAGACGAACTAAAACAACTTTTTGTTTATTTTTGCCAGCCTTTACTGCGTCTTCAGCAGTAAATACAATACTACCACAAGCGGCACCCGGAGAAGCGGCTAACGCTTGAGCAATAGGTTCTGCACTTTTTAACGCTTTTGCATCAAATTGAGGATGCAATAAAGAATCTAAACTTTTTGGATCGATTTGCATAATTGCTTCTTTTTCAGTAATCATACCTTCATCCACTAAGTCACAAGCAATTTTTATTGCAGCTCTTGCTGTACGTTTACCATTTCTAGTTTGCAACATATACAATTTTTTATCTTCAATAGTAAATTCCATATCTTGCATATCTCTATAATGACCTTCAAGAGTTTTACAAATATGTTTAAATTGTTCAAACACCTCTGGCATAACTTCTTCCATTTTTGCAATAGGCATTGGAGTTCTAACACCCGCAACAACGTCTTCACCTTGAGCGTTCATTAAAAATTCACCCATAAGTTTCTTTTCACCAGTTGCTGGGTCACGTGTAAATGCAACACCTGTTCCAGAAGTTTCACCCATATTACCAAAAGCCATCATTTGAACATTAACCGCTGTTCCCCAAGAATAAGGAATGTCATTTTGCATTCTATAATAGTTTGCTCTAGGATTATCCCAAGAACGGAACACAGCTTTAATAGCTCCAAACAATTGTTCTTTAGGGTCATCAGGGAAATCTTCACCTATTTTATCTTTATATTCTGCTTTAAACTCTCTTGCAAGTTCTGCTAAATCATCAGCTGTAAGTTCAACATCTTGAACCACACCTTTACGTTCTTTCATTTGGTCAATAAGTTGTTCAAAATATTTTTTACCTACTTCCATAACAACATCTGAATACATTTGAATAAAACGTCTATAACAGTCCCAAGCCCAACGAGGATTACCTGATTTTTTAGCTATAACATTAACTACTTTTTCATTTAATCCTAAGTTTAATATAGTATCCATCATACCAGGCATAGAAGCTCTAGCACCGCTACGAACTGAAACTAATAAAGGATTTTCTTCATCACCAAATTTTTTACCTGTGATTTCTTCCATTTTAGCGATATATTCAAGAATTTGTGCTTGAATATCTGGATTGATTTGACGGCCATCTTCATAATATTTAGTACAAGCTTCTGTTGAAATAGTAAAACCTTGTGGTACTGGTAACCCAAGATTTGTCATTTCAGCTAAATTTGCACCTTTACCGCCAAGAAGTTCACGCATTGAAGCATTGCCTTCTGTAAACAAATAAACGTATTTTTTTGCCATTAAAATTTTATCTCCTTTTAAAATACTTTTAAAGTTTACACATTTTGTATTAATTTAGCAAATATTTTATTAAATAAATAAAATTTTAATTAGAAATTTGTATTTTTTGACTTTTTATTCTACATATAATAATTTTTTATAATAAAACAGAATCTTAAAATTCAAAAGTAGAAAATAAAACATAATTAAAAATTAAAAAAATTTTCGATACTCTTTTTTTATATATTTCTGTAAAAAAAACAAGACAAAACTGTGTACAACTTAAAAAAGTGATGCAATACAAAGTTTTGCTTGTTTTAAAGTATTAAAAATTTTTTTTAATTAAATTTAAATAAACATTAATTATTTTGTTAGTTGATAAATTTTATCAATTTTATTTAAATCGTGTTGATAATTAATCAACTTTTCATTAAATAATTTTAATTCTCGATAAGTTGGCGTAGCATTTAAGTTTATAAATTTATTTTTATAAAACTCTAATTTTTGAAATAGGACAGAACTTTTGTCTATTTCATTAACTCTTGTAACAGGAACACTATCCTCATTTGAAACAAATTTCACTTCATTATATTTGTTTATACTTTTTGGTATAACATAAAAAGCCAGTTCATAAAAAATTCCATTATTCCTACTTATAAAACATAATTTATCCATTTCTTTCTCTGAAAATCGGTAGTTGTCGCCCACTAATCCTTTTGCAAAGTATCTAAATTCATTAAACATTTAACTTGTATCCTCCTTTTTAATTAGTATGTTAATTGTAATTTTGAAGATGTCGGCAAGCAACATTTAACTGTATGCCAGCAACTAATTTTCAAACAGAAAGATCAAAATTAATTTTGCAATTGCAAAAACACAAAATTCAAACTAAATTTTGAAGTTTTCTTTTTTTTGTTTAACAATGTTAACTTATATAAAAATATTAGTCAATATGCTTTTAATAAGCTTTATCATATAAATATGTGAAAAAAAGAAGAATAATGTCATTCTTCTTTTATTCTCTATATTTTTTTAACATATTTTTTTAACATTTCATTATTTTATATAATTATTTACTCTAAAGAAATTACATAATAATAAACTGGTTGTCCGCCAAAAATAGCAGTAATCTCCACATTAGGATATTTTTCAGAAAGTTCTTGTTGTAAAAGTTCTGCTTCAATTGGTTTCACATCTTCACCATAAAATAAAGTTATGGTTGATGTCATATCATTTATTAATTTGGAAATCAAATCTTTTGTAGTATCGCCAATTGCTGTACCTTTAGACAAAATAGACTTATCATCAAGACCAATTATTTCTCCAACATTTAAGTCAAATCCGTCAACGTGTGTTGCTCTAACTGCATATGTTACTGAAGCAGATTTAACCGATAAAATAGCGTCAGTCATATTTTGAGTATTTTCTTCTACACTTGCTTCAGGGTTAAATGCCAAAGCTGCTGAAATTCCTTCAGGAACGCTTTTTGTTGGTATAACAATTAAATTTTTTTCAGTTAAACCCTTAGCCTGTTCGCTAGCCAAAATTATGTTTTTGTTGTTAGGGAACACAAATACATTTTTTGCTGGAACTTTATCAGCTGCTTGTGCAATATCGTTTGCACTTGGGTTCATTGTTTGACCGCCCTCAATAATATTGTCAACAGTTAAATCTCTCATAAGATCAGCAATGCCTTTACCTGGTGCGACAGAAACCATTCCGTTTTCTTTTAATTCTTGTTGTTGACCCATGGCTTTCTTTTTAAGTTCTCTGTTTTGTTCACGCATATTCTCTATTTTTAAGTTATACAATTCACCAAGTTCCAATGCGTAGCCCAAAGCAATATTAGGAGTGTTAGTATGAACGTGTACTTTAACTAAGTTTAAATCACCTAAACATAAAACACTATCACCTATTTTCATAAGTTTTTCGCGAAGTTTATCAATATCTGCTTCGGTGGTCTTTTTGTTCATATTAATAATCATATATTCTGTGCAATAGCCAAATTCAATATCTGCTAAATTAGAAATATCAGCAATAACATCATCGGCAGTTTGAACAGGTTTACTATCGTCAAATACATAGTCAAAATCTTCACCAGCAATAGCACGCAAAAAACCAGTAAAGACAACAATAATGCCTCTACCACCAGCATCAACTACTCCTGCTTTTTTAAGAACAGGCAACATTTCAGGGGTTTGCTGAAGAATATCTTCACCTCTGTCAATAACAAGTTTTAAAAACTCTTCAATATCAGAAGTTTTTTTAGCGATTTCATTTGCTGATTCACTCATAACGCGGATTACAGTTAAAATTGTGCCTTCTTTTGGAACTGTTACTGCTTTATAAGCAATTCTGCAACCTTCGGTTATAGCTTTTGCAAAAGATTTTGTGTTTATTTCTTTACTGCTAGCAAGTGTAGAACATAGACCTTTAACAATTTGTGATGTAATAACACCAGAGTTACCTCTAGCTCCTCTTAAAGCGCCTTTTGAAAAGGCTTCACATAAATCTGGGATTTCATTTCCAATACAATTATTTACTTCAGTTATAGCTGATTTTAAAGTTAAGAACATATTTGTACCAGTGTCACCATCTGGAACAGGAAAAACGTTTAAAGCATCAACTAATTTTTTATTTTGATCTAAGAGCGCAACACCCCCTATAAACATCTTACGAAGGGATGCTCCGTTTATTGATTTTTGCATTATATACTCCTATACTCTTACACCGACAACGTGGACATTTACTGTGTCCACTATCATTCCAGTAAAGTCTTCAACAGTATATTTTATTGTTTTCTTAAGACTTTCTGCAATGGCACTTATAGAAATGCCATATTTTAAAATGCAATATATGTCGATGAAGATTCTATTATCTTTATTTATATTTACTATTATACCTTTGGTATAAGGTTGTTTTTTGAATAAGTTGGCAATAGTGCTTTTTAAACTTTTTGAAACAAGGTCAACAACCCCATAAGTATCAAGCGTAGCAAAACCTGCAACTGCTGCGATTGCATTTTCAGATATTTCTATATTTCCGTAATAATTTTTAGTAGAAACTGCCACAGATTTTACCTCCTATTAAAAAGCTTTTGCAATATTATATTAAAACATTATATGAAAATTTTCAACTATTTTTTTTGATTTTTTAGAAAAACCTAAAAAAACTCTTGCAAATCTGTAATTTAAATGCTATATTACATAAGTATTTTTTGAAAAAATCATTGTTTTTAAATAAACATTAAACTATTTAATCAGGAGGAATAATATGAGTAAAGTTTGTGAAATATGTGGCAAAGGTAAAATGGCTGGTTGCACAGTAAGTCACTCTAACCGTAAAGCAAATAGACAATATGAAGTTAACCTTCAAAAAACAACTATGGTAGTTGATGGTAAAGAAAAAAAAGTTACTGCTTGTACTAAATGTATTAAAACTGCTAAAAAAGCTTAATTGTTTTCTATTACTCAAAAATTAAAAAAACAAGGAAAAGAGTTTCCTTGTTTTTTTAATTTACAATGAGCATTTAATGCTGTATTTTAAAAAAACAAAATAGCAATATATGTGAATATGATTGTATATTCATATACAAACAAGCAAAAAGCCTTTATTTTAAAGCAATGTATAAAAATAAACAAAATCACAATGATTGTTTTTTTGCTAAATGGTATATGTTTTTATGTTCATATATCTAACTTAAAAAGCATTTTTTAAATGAGTTAAATTGCCTGCTAAAATTTCAATAACATCAAATCTTATATATGAATCCATTAATCTTTTATTTTTTAAATAGCAATTAGCAACCATTTGGATTTTTTGTTGTTTATAATAATTTACCGCTTCCCTTGGATAACCAAATTTTGCTGAAGCTCTTTCCTTCACCTCTACAAAAACTATTCTATCATTATCCTTTGCAATTATATCAATTTCACCGAGTTTATTGGAGTAGTTAGTTTCTAATATTTTGTACCCTTGTTCCTCTAAATATTTAATTGCTAAAGTTTCTCCGATTTTACCCTTGATTCGATTTTGAGATTTTGCTGACTTAATTATTTCCAAAATGTTCACCTATATTTTTTAAAAAACTTTTTCTATGTATTTCGCTAATACCAAATTTCTCTAATAGTTCATAGTGCAATTTTGTTCCGTATCCTTTATGTTTTTCAAATTGATATTCAGGAAATTTTTTTGATATATCTTTCATATATTTATCCCTTGCAACCTTAGCGAGTATTGAAGCACAAGCTATACTATAACTTTTTGCATCACCTTTAACAATTGTATTAAATTTACAACCAAGACTTAAACCTGAAATATAATCAACAAGGCAATAATCCGGCTTTATGTTAATTGTTTCATAACACTTTTTCATGCACTTGATAGTTGCTTGTAAAATGTTAATTTCATCAATTGTTTTTTCATCAACCGAACATATTGCATAAGCAATAGCATTGTCTATTATTCTGTCAAACAATTCTTCTCTTTTTAAAGCTGTCAGTTTTTTACTATCATCGATACCAGAGATAATTTTATCACTATCTAAAGGCATAATAACCATTGCAGTATAAACTGGACCAGCAAGTGGTCCTCTGCCAGCCTCATCTATTCCAGCGATGAAATTATATCCATCTGACATCAATTCTTTTTCAAACTCTAACATATTTTCCTTTTAATCTAAATAAATTTTCCCTAACTTACCTTTTCTAAAATCATCAATTATTGCTAAACACGTTCTATCATAATCAATAACTCCACCTTTCAATAAGAAGTGTTTAAATTCAGCTATTTTATCTAGCATTTCTATTGATGATATGTTTTCATCTTGAATATTATATTTCTCTTTTAAATTTATAAAGTATTTTTTCTTGCAGAAATTTAAAAAGTCTAATGCTAATTCATTTATATCCAAAACTTCGTTTTTAATTGAGCCAATAAAAGCCAAGTTTAAAGCTATTTTTTGATTTGTTATATTTGGATAAAGTGTTCCAGGTGTATCCAAAACTTCAAAACCATTTTTAAGTGCAAGCCACTGTTTTCCTTTTGTCACTCCTGCCTTATCCCCTGTTGTTGCTTTTTTAACACCGCATAAATTGTTTATTAAAGTACTTTTACCAGAATTAGGGACGCCTAAAACCATAGCTCTTAAATTGATTTTAAAGCCTTTTTGCTTATATTTTTCAATTTTCTCTTTGCATAGGTCGTTCATTATAGGTTCAATAATTTTTATTGCACCAGATTTTGTGCTATTCAACAAAACAACTTCAGTATTTTCATTTTTGCATCTTTTTATAAAACTTTGCAAGTCTTTTGTATCAACCATATCTGCTTTATTTAAAACATATAATATGGGTTTATTGCCAATTATATTAACAAACTCAGGATTAATGCACGACATAGGAGCACGAGCGTCTAAAACATATATAACCATATCCACTTTTTTAGACTCGTCTTCCATTTCCCTAAGCGCTTTTGTCATATGACCGGGAAACCAATTGATTTTTGCCATATTTTTTCCTTTTATTTAAATTAGTTTTATTACAATTCCAACAACGCCCGACATTTTTTGTTCTTCTTTTGAATAATACTTTTCCATATCACGAGGAATTGCCATTTCATTTTCTTCATATCCCAAATCTGTTTTGTTAAAGAAACTATAAAGTTCATCAAAGTTTGCAAAAACACACAGATTGATTATTTCAACTTTTATTTTTTCATTATTAGAAATGTTTGTAAACTCAATGCAGTCACCAATTTTCAATAATTTACGTTTTTCGTCATACAATCTCATTTCAACTATTTTTTGACCTTATTTGATACTATTAAAAGGTTCATTTTTTAATTTCATTTCATATAACATAATTTTATCCTATATTTTTTTGTACTCTTTTTCTAAATTCAAATTTGCCATTTTTGAAATATATGCGTCTATTTTATTCAATGGTAACATATCACTTTTGCCTACATTTGTTATATCATACATTTTAATTGTATCTGGAAATACAATTTTAAATTTTTCTTTTAAATGCTCATTAATGTATGAATAATTCTTATATAGCAACTCTTTAAAATTTATTATTGTAAATGAATTTAAATATCTTTTTTCAAAAAATTGTGTATTAAAATAATAATCTGACAGCAAATGTAAAAAATATCCTTTTTCATAACTGGAATTAACTACATTGTGTTGTTTAAAGTCCTTTAAAGAAACTTTATTTTTTAAAATTTCAACGACATTATTGGCATTTGTGATGATTGAATAATGTGATTTTGAAGGGTCAGCTGCTAAATCAACATCTATTGTCCCTTTTATAAATTCATCTTTATTTTCATTATTGTTTAATTTTAAATATTCATTAGTTATAGCTAAATGTAATCCTAAACTTGGCATATTTTTTCCTTTTATAAGTAGGTTAGTTTAATAAATCAGGTCTATTATTTTTTGTTATTTTCAATGATTTCTCTTTACGCCATTTTTCAATATTTGCGTGGTGTCCAGAAAGTAGCACTTCTGGAACTTCAAGCCCCATAAAATTTTTTGGTCTTGTGTATTGTGGATATTCTAAAAGGTTATTTGAAAAACTTTCCTCTTTTAATGATTCTTTTGTTATTGCACCATCTAACAGCCTTATAATTGTATCCGCTAAAACCATTGCAGGTAGTTCTCCACCAGTTAAAACATAGTCGCCAATTGAAATTTCTTCATCTACGCATAACTCAATTATTCTTTCATCAATACCTTCATAATGTCCACAGATTAAAATTAAGTGATTATAATTGCAGAGAGAATATGCTTTTTTTTGATTAAACACACTACCTCTAGGACTTAAATAGATAATATGTGATTCAGGCGTTTTTACGCTTTGAATGGCATCATATAATGGTTGAGGAGTCATAACCATTCCTGCTCCGCCACCATATGGAATATCATCAGTCTTTTTATGTGGGTCAAGAGAAAAATCCCTTATTTGTACAATATTTATTGTAACTAGATTTTTATCAGTTGCTCTTTTAATAATGCTTTCCTTTAATGGAGCAAACATTTCAGGAAAAAGGGTTAAAATATCTAATCGCATATTTTTGCCTCGTCATATTTTTGTTTATTAATTACTATGGTGTTATTGCTTATATCAACTTTTTTGACAATAGATTTAATATAAGGGACCATATATTCCCGCTTATATTGTTCAATAATTAAAATGTCTGTGGCACCATAATTTTGTACATCAGTTAACTTTCCTATTTTTTCGCCCGCTTCAGATACAACATCAAGTCCAATCAAATCAGACACCATATATTCTTCTTTTGGAATTTCTATTTGATTTCTGAGAGCATATATTTTTGTATTTCTAAGCAAATCAGCCTTTTCACGGGAATTGATTGTATTAAATTTTAAATACAAATAACCTATTCTAAAACTTTTATTCAATATTCTAGTAGGAATATCTTTATCATTTAAATAAACCTCAGTAATATTTTTTATTATCGAATAATTATCATTCTCAAGTTTACATTTTAACTCGCCTGACAGCCCTTGAGGCTTTAAAACCGTTGCAATTAAAATTTTATCCATATCTATCCTTTTATTTTAAATATTATGCACTATTTTATTTAATTTCTCTTTGAGAATAAAACAAATATTGCTGAGCATATCCTGATAAATTTCCAAAAGTATTAAGTAATTTTTCCCTAATAATTTTTCTATTATGCTCACTTTCAAAATTTTTGTTGTAGACCTTTTCAATCCAGGTGTCCACTGGAAACACATCTTGTTTTGAAAAACCAAACAACATTATGCAATCGGCAACTTTTTGCCCCACACCAAAGATTGATAATAAAAAACTATTTAAATCACTTGTTGATTTCTGCTTTAGTACATTATAATCGACATTTTTTAGTTGTTTAATAGCATTAAAGATGTATTTAGCCCTATAACCAAGTCCCAAAAGAGTAAAATCATCAATTGTGGCGTTTCCCAATTGTTTTATAGTTGGAAAAGAGTAATAACTACCCATATTTTGTCCATAAGATTTTCTTATTGCAAATAGAATTTTTTGTATACGTTTTATATTATTATTAGCAGATACTATAAAACTGATAATAGTTTCAAAAGGGTCTTGCTTTAAAATTCTTATGCCATAGCCAAAACTTATTACATCCGATAAAAACGGGAATTTTTGTTTTAGCTCATTTTTAATTTTGCTATAATCTGTGTTTAAATCAAAAAAATTAATAAAATAATCAATGAACTCCGTTTCAATTTCAACAAAACTCTCAAATTCTTTGCACATTGCAACTTTATCTTTAGAATAAACCACAAACTCATTTTCAGATATTTTTTTGTAAGAGAAAATTTGACCACATTCAAAAATATGTTTTAAATTGAAGTCTTTTTTGTTTCTTATAATTATTTTGTTATTTTTAACTTCGTATTCCATATATTTTTACCTTATTTTTTTGCGTAAAATATCATTTTTCTGTAATGGTAAATTTGTGAAAAGATACAATTTTTCTTGAACGTTTTTTGCATCTAAAACCTCCTCACCCAGTTCATTTTCCATCTTTTCTACTTTTATAACTTTATTAAAAGTATCGTTTGGTGAAAGTACTTCCAATTCATCGCCCAATTTAAAACGATTTCTTTGTTCTATCAAAACTTTCCCAGAATTAGCATCACCAATAACCAAAGCCATAAATTCATATGTTTGAACAGGATAAGAACTTTCTAAACACTCTTTGTCTTCAGCGCCAAAATAAAAACCTGTTGTGTACTTTCTATGACTGGTTTTAACTAATTCAGATTTTAATTCATCTAAAAGTGGTTTTGATAAGCTATCCAAATTTTCAATTGCTCTTCTATAAGCATTAACAACATTAGCCACATAATATGGTGATTTCATTCTTCCTTCAATCTTAAAACTGCACACTCCCGCATCTCTTAATTCTTTTAAATGCTCCAACATATTTAAATCTTTGCTATTTAAAATATAAGTGCCACGTGAGTCTTCTTGAATTGGATATTTATCATCTTTTCTGTTCACTTCACTAATACAATATTCCCATCTACAAGCTTGAACACATTCACCTCTGTTTGAATCACGACCAGTCAAATAATTTGATAATAAACATCTTCCAGAATATGAAATGCACATTGCTCCGTGGACAAAAGCCTCGAGTTCAATATTTTCTGGAATATTTTGTCTGATTTTTTTTATTTCTTCTAAAGAACACTCTCTAGCCAAAACGATACGTTTAGCACCAAGCCTAATTAGTGCTTTAATAGCATAACTATTTAAAACACTTGCCTGTGTTGAAACGTGAAGTGTTAAGTTTGGAGCTGTTTGCCTTAAGAATTCCATTAATCCTAAATCGGAAATTAAAACCGCATCTACTTTTATTTTTTGTAAAAATAAAAGATATTCCTTGAGTTCATCATCAAAATCGTTTTCATGTGCTAAAATGTTTAAAGTAACATAAACTTTTTTGTTGATGCTATGTGCATATATTGCTGCTTTTTCTAACTCATCACTATCAAAATTTCCAGCAAAAGCACGAAGTCCAAATTTTTTGCCTGACAAATATACTGCATCGGCTCCGTATGTAAATGCAGTAATCATTTTTTCAAAATTCCCAGCAGGGGCAAGTAATTCTAACATAAAAAATCTCCGTGATAAGTATATCACAGAGATTTTTATTTTGCAATCTAGAAAGCAATTTTAAGTATAGAGGTTAATTTTAAAGTAAAATACAAATTATTCCACCTTTTCCTTCATTAACAATTCTACCCAATGTTTTTCTCATTTTACGTTGAGCTTCAACTGGCATTTGGAAAACTTTAGAATGTATTCCATCGCTAACTAAACTTTGCAAACTCTTACCAAACATATTCGTTTGCCAAATTGCATTTGGATCTTTTTCACATTGTTCATTCAAATAAGATACAAGTTCTTCACTTTGACTTTGTGTGCCAACAAGTGGATTAACTTCTGTTTCAACATCAACAGCCATAATATGTAAACTTGGTGCATTTGCTTTTAATTTAACACCAAATCTACCGCCTTGTTTAACTATTTGTGGTTCATCCAACTCAATTTCATCTATTCTTGGTTCAACAATACCATAACCAGTTTGTTTTACTTGTTCTAAAGCACTTGCAATTTTGTCATATTCTTTTTTAGCATAGGCTAAATCACGCAAATAAGTAACGAGTTCATAATCATCTTTAATGCAATAACCGCAGGCATTAGAAAGAACTTTATAAAATAATCCTTGCTTTGGTTGAATATTAAAATAAACTGTTCCTTCACCCATTTTAATACTATCTACTGAAATAGGCTCAAAATCATTATTTTCACTAAATGCTATTGCAGTTCTATCAACTTGACCTACTTTTGTCAAATCTGTACTAAATTTTTTGATTTCATCAATTACACCTTTAATTATCTCATTGTCATAAGATAAAGCTTGTAACCAATCTGGCATTTTAGCTTTTATTGATTTAATAGGGAATTCAAGCAAAATTTTAGCAAAAATGTTCTCAATGTCATTTATTGATAATTCTTTTACGTTTAATGCAATTGCTGAACAATTATATTTTTCTGCTAATGTGTTGGCAAGTTTTATTGTTTCGGCACTTTCTGGATGAGTTGAATTAACAATTGTTACGAATGGTTTCCCATGATTTATAAGTTCACTCGCAACTCTTTCTTCTGCTTCTAAATAACTATTTCTTGAAATATCAGAAATTGATCCATCAGTTGTCAATAATATACCAATGGTTGAATGATCTTCAATAACTTTTTTAGTTCCTATTTCTGCGGCTTCTTCAAAAGGCATTTCTTTTGTGTCCCAAGGAGTTTTAACCAATCGTGGTTTATCATTTTCTTCATGGCCTAATGCACCATTAATCATATAACCTACACAATCAATTAATCTAACCTTCATTTCAACATTATTCAAATTAATGCTTACTGCTTCGTTAGGAACAAATTTGGGCTGAGTAGTCATAATAGTTTTACCTTCAGCACTTTGTGGCAATTCATCTACTGCTCTTTCTTTTGAAAATTTATTAACTATATTAGGAATAACCAAATTTTCCATAAATTTAGTAATAAACATACTCTTACCTGTACGAACAGGACCTACGACTCCAACATAGATATCTCCTCCTGTACGCTGAGATATTTCTTCGTAAATATCATAATTTTCCATACAACCTCCATATCAAGATTGCTATATACTATGATAAAATAGTGAAAGTTATTACAAAATTTTAATAAAAGTTTGTTATATCATTAAAAAACTTTTCCTTATAGTAAAAGTTATTATTAATTAGATAATAATTTATTTTATTAAACACATCTAATTCATCGATATTGTAAAATCAACAGAGTCATAATTTAGGTTTTTGGGGCACAATTGTTTTTTTATTAATTGTACCATTATTTTTACTAGGCATTGTTATGTTCTTTGTATTTTTGTTTGACAGATTGTTATTTAGTTCTTGGGTCATTTCTTTTTTTGAAACAGTTTTAATAATTTTATTTGTGTTTTCAATATTATCTTTCACATTATTATTTAAAACTTCATTTTTATATTTTATTAAATACTTTTTAGTTGAACCTTTATAGTTATCAATCCATACGTTCCAATAGTCTTCTTTTGAATTCTCTAATTTTTTTATTGATTCTATAACCAAATTCAGTTCCTTTTGATCGTTTTTATTTAATTTATTTGAAGAAAATAAATTTTTCCACAAATATTCTTTTACTGCATCTTTCTCATCATTTGGAGTTATATAATAATAATATACTTTATTATAAATTTCTACCAAATAACCGGGTAAATCTTTCTTTATATCGTCATCTTTATAAGACAATTGACCACACAATAATTTCTTTTCCAAGTTTATAATTGAAACTTGTTCTATTATGCTTAAACTCTGCATTAAAACTAATAGGCTAAGAGGCAAACAAACTAACACAATCATACCAAGTGGACTTCCGCAAAAAGAAGCGACTCTTCTAAATGCCACAGGTGTGTTAACATATCTACCAACTAGCAAATCACCTCTTACTAGCGAACCATCTGCTGTTCCATTGCTGGAGCCTTTTGATTTATAATATATATTGCCGTCATCGTCATAATAAATTCCAATTACTGTATGAAAAATAATAGGCATTTTATCTTCATATGCTTTTTGCAAATATTCAGCAGATTTATCGTATTTTTTTGCTATGCTTGAAATGTCAATAGGCTGTCCATCTTTTAAACCATAGTCAAAGTTATCTTCGTTTGAAAGCGGATAAGAAGAGTTGCGGTACCTAATAATTAAATGTATATCACTGTCGTAAGCATTTTTATCAGTTGATTTATAAAATGCAATTTTGTCACCTAATTTTATATCCTTTTCAGATGTTTTTTTAACAATTATTGTATCACCTTTTTGAAACCCATCATTTGTCATACTTCCAGAAAGCACTGTACACATTGAATAACCAAAAATTGATACTGTTTTATTTTGTTTTCGTTGAACAAGCATAAAAAAACTAGAAAACAGTGCTATTACCAACACTGGCCATAATAAAATATCACCAATTTTTCCAAGTAGACTATAGAATGAAATCTTTTTTTTGTATTTTGTCATTGACATACTTATATACTACAAAATATAAGCAAATAAAACAAATTATTTTAAGTTATTTTCAAAAAATTAATTTAAATATTTGTTTTAGGAAAAAATTTAAATGAGCAATGTATCAATGATATTTAACATAAAAAGAATAAGTTTGGATATTTAGTGCATAAAGTATATGTTACATTTTCATTTAAAGAGCCTTTATAAAAAGCCATTGCATCAACTATTTCCCCATCATTATTTACATACTTAATTTCATAAAAGCTATAACCTAAAATATTTAGTAATGGGTTTATGAAATACATATCATTTTTTATATACACTATAGCAATCATTATAAGCACCATAAAAAAGACAATAGCCATACTATACATCTCAATTTCAAAACTTATTGCAAATAAAACAAATAACGAAAAATATCCTAAAAAATGTTGATCAGTGGTATTATTTTTGTAAACAATTTTTACGCTCGATTTTTTATAATCTTTTACTTCTTTTAATAAATTAACTAAAATATAAATCCCCCAAAAAAGCATCAATAATAAAATTATCAATAAAAATGTATTTAAAAAATTAAATGTCCAATTTTGATTAATTATTTCAGTTAACTCTTTAACAATTAAAAGCAAAAATAAAGGTGCAAAAGAAGATAGAAATAAACCAATTTGTTTAAATATTTTCATAAATATATTTTAAATTAATATATTTTTTTTATACTTTGAATAAAAATTTTATTTTGTCGTTATGTTTTATATAAATTAAAATATTTTTTAATAATATTTTTAAAATATTGCTAGAAAAAGCCTTTTCTATTATATACTCAATTCTATAAACAAACGTTTTAATGTCTAGTCCCATTAATTCATTACAACTAAAAAATTGTGCTTCTAAAGGGAAAAATGTTATTATATTTGGATTAATTTCCTTTTCATATCCCTTTAAACTTAAATATCTATATTTCCCATTATACTTTATCTCAAATACTAATTTGGTTATTTCATCAGGCAACGGATCATCTTCAAATATGCTTTCAAGCCAAAATGCTAATTTTTCTACCATAAATTGCCTCTAAACAAAACTGTAAGGATTAGGCAAATTATACTTGCCATTAAAAAAACAACTGAGAAATTAAAGTACAAAAATTTTATATATGCAAGTTTGGACACTGCGATAATTTGTTTTGCTAAATCATAGTCCATTTTATCTGGCTTATAGATTTTAGTAAAATCATATTCCTTTTTAATTGCATCAATATATCCAAAATCATCAAAATGCAAAATGTCCTTGTAAAAAATAAGATTAAAACTATTTTTTATTCGTCTTTGTTTAATTTTGACCTTTCTTGCAACCAATGCAATAAAACTATAAAATATAGCTATTAAAGCAAAAACTACACTGGCTATTGCTAATAAATTTTGAATTGTATTAACCGAAAAAAAAGTAGTTGCAAATGCTAAAACTGCACTCGCTAATGTTAATATTAATGTATGCTTAGCTTCTGCAAATTTTAGATTATCAAATACAACGCTATAAATATATTTTAATGTCTGTTTCATATATTTAGTTTTTGTTGTAATATTGATTTTATTAAAAATTTTTATAAACAAACAATATCATCGATGCTAAGCATTGGCGAATATTTTAATGCTAAGTTATTTATGTTATTTTCCGAAAGGACCTTAACCATTCCATTAGATAAAATAACATAAACTATATTATATTTATGGTGCGAAAATTTAGCCATAATTTTATATAAACTGACGCTACTACTTATAGCTAGTATTTTTACTGGACATCCTTTTTTATATAATTTTCTTTTGTTAACCCCTAACGTCAAATATTCATACTCCGAATATTTTTTTGGGTTGATGCAACCACTAAACAAGAAAATAGCAATAAATATATAACTATAATTAATATTACTAAAGAGAGATACTATAAAAAGTACAACTAAAAAGAAACTAAACACATAATTTAAAGCTAATGTAATTATAATAGCTTTGTTTCTATCAATAAATTTAGATAAAAAACAAACTAAAACTCTACCACCATCTAATGGGAAGCAAGGCAAAATGTTAAAAGTGGCAAGAATTAAATTACAAAAGCAAAAATAGTCTAAATAATAGTATGTTTCAGGAAACATCCACCAAATCGCAACACATACTATACAAAATAAATAGTTTATTACAGGCCCTGCTATGGATATAAAAAATTCATCATTTCCACTAAAAACATTATTTGAATAATTAAGACAAACCCCATAAGGCATTATGTAAAATTTACCTAATTTATACCCCAACTTTTTTGCTACAAAATAGTGAGCAAACTCATGAATTGCCACCACAATAAAATAAATAGCAAAATTTTTAAAACTATCAAAAAACAACAAACTTAAAGCCAAAACAATGAATAACCAGCTAAACCTAAACTTAATTCTTTTCTTACTCATTAAATCCTACTTACAAAGTTATATGAAAAATATATTGTCATAACAAAACTAGCAATTAACATTAATATATAAATACTATTTATCAAACTTGCTTTAAATCTTTTTTTATTATAGCAGTATTTATATTTGACGTTATTTATATTGATTGAATTTACACATTCTATTTTGACTTTAAAATATTTGTTTTGGTCTTGGCTCATATTCTAAAATATGACTAATTAAACTATTTTATTACATATTAAGTCCTAAGAATAATATATCAAAAGAATACTGTTTTTTATTTTATTGTTGCGGTTATTACAGTCATAACCAGATTAGCTCGTGGCTTGCACTGACAGTTTTGCTTTTTATTTCAGCGTAGCATAATCGTTTGGAGAAGTTCCGCCTTTGCTCGACTGCTACAAATTGAGATTGTAAAGAAATTATGTAAAGAGTAATATCTTAACAAAACCTTACATTTACAAAAAAACAAGACAAAATTTGATATCAAATTTTGTCTTGTTTTTAATCGCTTAGATAATATTGCTAAGCTCAAATTAATAGGACCTAGTCCCTTTTAGAAGCAATATTTTTCAGTTCTTTTTTTACAGCTGATTCTGTTTGATTTACTAAATCTTTTGCTTGGGGATTATGTTTATATAGCAATGCTCCAGCCATCAAACCAATAACCATACCGCATAGTAAGCCTTCTTTCATAAAAATACCCTCCTACTTATATGTTGTGTAGTAAGGGTAAAATTATTCAAAAAGAAAATTAAATATCAAACAAAGCGTCAAACGCGGCTTTAGCTGCACTGACATTTCTTCTTTCGTTGATTTCAGATGTAATTTGTGGTTTTTCCTTTTTTTCAACAGCCTTTGTTTCAGCTTTAACTGTATTTACAGCCTTTTTTTGTTCTTTTTCAAGATGTACATAATAGTTGTCAATTGCATTTTTAACAGCATTAATTGCAAAGTCTATTGAATATTCCTTATCGTTAGGGAAAGTACCTGTAACTTCATAAATTCTTTCATTATCAACAGATAAAGCCTCTTGAATGGTACAATCCAACAGACAACTACACATTGCACTGGCAGCAACTATTGTTCCTACACAGCCTATTGCTTTAAACTTTGCTTCGTTGATATGTCCGTCTTCTATTTTTAAATATATTTTGACAGTATCTCCGCAAGATGAGTCTATGTATTTGCCAACGCCATTTGCACCTTGCAAACCGCCAGCATTATTTGGATTTTTAAAAATTTCTAAAATTTTTTCACTATACATTATTTAGCCCTCCCTGTTTTTGTAATTGGACTAATAGAACGAAGTTTAGCAACAATTTCAACAAGTTTTTCTATTGTGTAATCTATATCTTCTTTTGATATATTTTTGCTAAATGAAAATCTAATTGAACCTTTTAAGTACTCGTCAGGAACTTTCATAGCACTAAGGACATGAGATTTTTCAGCAACGCCTGATGTACAAGCTGAACCAGTTGAAACAGCTATACCTTCTAAATCAAGCATTGTAAGAAGCGCCTCAGCATCAACCATTTCAAAACCAATGTTTACTATACCTTGAACTTTTTGATATTGGTGACCATTTACTCTAACATATGGTATTTTTTCTAAAATATGTTTTACAAAATAATCACGTATGGTTTTAATTTTTTGTTGATTTACAATAATGTCGCGTGTTGCAATTTCAACAGCTTTTGAAAAGCCTGCAATTGCAGGAACATTGCTTGTACCTGCTCTACGTTTTCTTTCTTGTGCTCCACCATCAAGCAAATCTGCACATTTGATGCCGTTTTTTATATATAAAGCACCACAACCCTTAGGTCCATAGATTTTGTGAGCAGATAAACTCATTAAATCAATTTCCATATCGTTTACATCAAGTTTGACCGCCCCCAAAGCTTGGACAGCATCTGTATGGAAAATTATGCCGTGTTCGTGAGCAGTTTTTGCAATCGCTTTAATATTTTGAATTGTTCCTACTTCATTGTTTACAGCCATTATAGATATTAAAATAGTATCTTTTCTAATGTAATGTAAAATATCTGCTAAACTAACAAGCCCATGTTCGTCTACGTTTAGATATGTTACTTCAAATCCTTCATTTTCTAAAGTTTTACAACTTTCCAAAACAGAGTCGTGTTCAATTTTGCTGGTTATGATGTGTTTTCCTTTATAAGCATTTGCTCTTGCAACACCTTTAATAGCCCAGTTGTTTGATTCTGAACCGCCTGAAGTGAAATATACTTCATTAGATTTTGCAGATATAGCTTTTGCAATGTTATCACGAGCGTGGTCTACGATAGCAGCAGCATCTCTACCAAAAGAATGTAAACTATTTGCATTTCCATATACAGTGTTAAAAGCAGGCAACATTTCATTTAATACTTCATTAGAACAAAAGGTAGTAGCTGCATTGTCCAAATATACTCTTTTCATATTTTTAAGTCCTTTATTATATTTTTTATATTTTGTTTGAATTTATTATCAAATAATGAATACAAACAAAATTTTTGCTAAACAACATTGTATTTAGCAATCTATTTGTTTATATCAATATAGCACATTGCTTGAAAAATTGCAATAGGTAATTAAATAATAACACCCACTTTAAATGAAATAAAATAACATCTAAACCAAAGCAAAAGTTTCGCATCTCACAAAAATGTAAAAATCCATTTTTTAAAATGTTATTTTGTAAAACTTTTGAAAAATGCTGCTCTTTTGCAAAAAAAGAGTTCGGCAACTGCCGAACTCAAAAGTGGTAAAATTAAATTTTTAATAAAATCAAATTATACAACAACTATGTATATTATTTTTAGAATCTTTCTTCGCCATAGTCAGGAGAATAACTATCATATTCTTTTTCACTTAAATATTTTTGATATTTTTTGATTTTATCACTAGACTTTAAATAAATGCCAAGATTATCAATATGTTCTAAATTATCCATTTCCATAATTTTTTCGATTGTTTCAAGCAAAAACCATTTTTGTCGTGCTTTTTTACAATCTGAATTATATCTTATTTTTCCTTGATCAATGTTTTTAACTAAAATTTTTACAAAATTTTTAAAAGCAGTGTTTTCAATTTCTTGTATTTGTTTGTAAGAAACACCGTTAGGAAATGCTTTAGTCAAAAAAACATTAGTTTGTGAAAATATTTTTTCAATATCACCATATGAATAATTTACCATTTAGTCACCTCTATTTAAACTATCTATGTTCACGTAGTTTTCTTAAGTAAGGTGGAATTCCATCGTCTTCCACTTGAAGTCTTGATGTAGTAACACCATCATTTCTAACAAAGTCTGTTTTAGGCTCAAAGTTTTGTGATTGATTGTTTTGTTCGCTTTGATAGTTATAATTATTAACTGAATTATTATTTAAATTTGATCTGCCAATAGGAAAACCTTCATATCTCTTATTAGAGAAATTATTTACAGCATCAACAGTTTGTTTAACTTTATTTAAATTTTTATCGTCCAAAACGTTTGAATCTGATTGGAAACCTGTTGCAATGATAGTAATTTCAACTTCATCATTCATTGATTCATCAATGCCAGAACCAAAGATAATATTGCAAGAAGGGTCAACAACTTCTTTAACTAAATCAGCTGCTTCATAAACTTCATCCAAAGGTAAATCTAAGCCACCTTTTACATTGATAATAACACCTGTTGCTCCTTCAATTGTGGTTTCCAATAATGGACTTGATACGGCTTGACGAACAGCTTCAATAGTTTTATTTTCACCTTTTGAATGTCCAATACCCATATGTGCAAGACCACGATTTTTCATTACTGAACGAACATCTGCAAAATCAAGATTAATAAGACTTGGAGTTACAATTAAATCAGAAATACCTTGAATACCTTGACGTAAAACATCATCAGCATACATAAAGGCTTCAATAATTGGTGTTCCCTTTGGTACTAATTGCAATAATTTATCGTTTGGAATAATAACAAGAGTATCAACATATTTGCGTAAATTTTCAAGACCTTTTTCGCTATTTTCTAAACGAGTTCTGCCTTCAAATCCAAATGGTTTAGTTACAACAGCAATTGTTAAAATTCCCATTTCTTTTGCTATTTGAGCAACAACAGGTGCAGCTCCTGTACCTGTTCCGCCACCCATACCAGCAGTAATGAACACTAAGTCACAATCTTTTAACATTTCAGAAATGCTTGCTTTAGATTCTTCTGCCGCTTTTTGTCCAACTTCTGGATCAGCACCAGCACCAAGACCTCTAGTAAGTTTTTCACCAATTTGAAGTCTATGTTCTGCTTTAGAAAGTAACAATGCTTGTTTATCAGTATTTATAGCAACGAATTGTGCACTGGTAATGTTTGCATCAATCATTCTATTAACGGCATTATTTCCGCCACCGCCAACGCCTATAACCTTAATATTTGCAACAGCTCCTACATTTAAATTGTTATACATATTTATTTTTCTCCTTTATCTTTTTGTTATTCTTTTAAAAAATTCTAAAAATTTATTTGTTTTTCGCTTATTTTCTTGATTAATTGCTAAATTCAAAAGTCCTAACAGCACAGAATAATTTGGTTTTGACATTTGAAGGTTTGGTGGTGAAAGAATTTCTACGTTTACACCAAAATATTTAGACAAATAATCTTTCGCACCTTTTATAAAACAAATTCCTCCTCCTGTCAAGTAAAAAGGCATTTTGTATAAATCTTTTTTCTCTGATGCACTTAAGCACTTATTTATAAGTGAACAAATCATTTCAAGTCTAGCACTAACAACTTCGTTGGCTTCAGTCATTGGAATAAGTGAAGTTTGATTTTGTTTTTTTAACTCATATCCGTCAGATAGTTGTGGAACAACAGATAAAATTATTTGTTTTTTTAGGTCTTCCGCTTCCTTGTAAGTTATCTTTAAGCATTCACTTAAATCACTTGTTATTTGCCCACCACCAACTGAAAAACTATTTAATGATAAAAGTCCATTTCCTTTGATTATTGACACTGAAGTGCTCACAAAGCCACAATCTATAATTATAGATGGTGTTTGTCTATCATCATCAGATAATAAATACAAATTTTCTGATAATGTTGAAGAAATATATTCAACAGAACTAACACCAAAATGTCTTAATGCAATATTGATTTTAGATATAAAATCCTTTTCAGCATAAATATAACTTATTTCACCGCTAATTCTAGATGTTTTTTCTCCAATAGGGTTTACAACCCTTCTGCCATCATCTAAAATAAAATATATTGGAGAACAACTAATTAAAACATATTTTTCGTTATTTTTTAATTCGTTTGCTTGTTGATAAATTTCTAAAATGTCATTATCATCAATTTTTAGCTTATCACTAAAATTTTGCATAAATTGTTTAGTTATACAAGTACAAAAGTCCGCTGGAACTCCAACAAATAATTTTTTTATTTTTATACCCGAGTTAATTTCAGCTTTAGAAAGAACATTTGCAAAATCCTCATTTAATTTTTCAGGCTCTACAAACTCCCCATTATAATAACCTGCATATTCACATATTGAAGATGCTATTATTTTTAATGAGTTATTAATTCCTCTATTTCCAATTAGCACTGCAATTTTGCTAGTACCAATATCAATAACTGATACAGGATTCAAATAACAACACCTCCTTTTGTATTTTGCATCTAATTTACGCATAATTATAAGTTATATGTTATAATTATAAACAATCAATCTGTTTATGTCAATAATAAAATCAATTTTTTAAATAATTTTACAAGAGATATTGTAAATAACTTTTTTATGAAATTACTTGTATATTGTTGTAGAAAATGATATAATTTTGTATCTTTTGAATAAAAACGCTTGAATAAGTTAACTTTTAAACTATTTATAGAGGTGAATTTATGCGAGATATTTCAGAATATAAACTTTTAGGATATTATTTATTAAAAATTTATGAAAAGACCGGCACAGATAATTTAAAATATGAGCAGGTCAAGTCTTTAACTGAAAAGCTATTCAAAGAATGTGTTTTTAAAAATTATATACTTTTACCAATTGATAGCAAAAAGGAACTTATCCAAAAGATGATAAGTAAAGGTGTTTTTAAAACAACTATCGTCAATGGCAAACAAACTTTTAGCCAAATATACAACTATGAAGTTTCAAAGTATATTTATGGAGTTTATAGCAATGATGGAAGTTTTACATTTAAATTGCCAAAAGAAATTAAAGCTAAAGATACATTACTTGTTCAAAGCATAAAAAAAATATACGAAGCAAATGTTGGTCTTGATTTACAATCTGCAATAAACGCAGAATTAAACATATATTACAAATCCAATCTACAAAAAAATAGAAGTTATGCTTAAACTTTTGAAACAAATTTATTTTTGGCAAAAAGTTATAACACTCCTACAACAATCCCCCACCCATATAAAAATGCAAGCTTGAATTTTAAACCCAAGCCTGCATTTTTTGTGGACTAAAATTAAAGTAACGTAATTTTGCAGTTCCTTATTTTTGCATATCTTTTAAATTAAATTGCCTAAACAAAAAAAACAATATTATTAAACTATAAAACTGCGCAAACATATTTTTTATTTTGTAAAATGTTCTTTTTTAATTTTATTTTTCATTAATAAGTCTATATTTGTTTTTATTTAAATATCTATTAATTAAATTTTGTGCTTTATGTGGCATTAATCTTACTAGTCTATCACTCAAATATGCGTCAAAGCCAATAACTACTCTCTTTTTCTTACGATTAATATTCTTAATTATTTTTTTGCTTGTTTTTTCAACAGACATAGCTTTCTTATTCAGTTTGCTTTGTACTAAATCATCTTGACTTTTCCAAAAATTTGATTTAATTAATCCCAAGATAAATAAACCAACATAAAAATCTTTTAACTCTTGTTGAAGAACTTCTGTATAGCATTTTAAAGCAGACTTACTAGCTGCATAAATGCTTGTGCCTTTTATACCCATTGTTGCACTACTACAACATAAATTAATTATCGCAGGTGTACGCGATTGTTTTAAATTTTTAAATAATGCCTTAACTGCAAATATGCAAGAATATAAATTTGTTGACATAACATTAGTTGTGTCTTTATGTGAATAGTTATAAAAGTAATTAAATTTTGGTGATTGACCAATTCCATTAATCAATACATCAACTTGTATTTTATTCTCATCTAAGCTTTCTGCAAATTTTACCCAATTACTTTCATTTTTCGCATCAAAAGCAAAGTATAAAAATTCGCCACCTTGTCCATCAAGGTTATTTTTTAAATTAACTAAAGAGGTTTCGTCAATGTCAACTCCTATTACTTTACAGTTATATTGATGAATCAAATCATAAGATAAATACTTTCCCACACCATTCCCTGCGCCTGAAATTACAACTGTTTTCCCCCTTAACCATTCTTTATTCATAAATTATATTTCTCCTTTTTGATATCTATTTTTCAATTACTAAATTAAAAGCAAAATTTTAATGACTTTCAAAATAATACTTATAACATTATTGTTTCTATAAAATTATATATTATACTAACTACATACTTGCGTTTTTTATAAATATTTGATATAATAACTTTATGGAACAAAAAAAGAAAGAGGAATCTTCAGTAATATACGATCCTATGATTTGTAAACTAATATTACTTTTTACCTTAGACAAAATGGAATTTCCTCTAACAGAAAAAACAATTATAGATATATGTTATCATCGCAACAACTGGGTTTCATATATGGATTGTAAAGATTATTTATATAAATTAGTTGATGCAAATTTGATTTACAAAGCCGTTGGACGTGACGGAGAAGAACGTTTTAATATTACATATGATGGTAGAAATTGCTTAAGCCATTTTTATATGAAAATTCCAAATCCATTAAGAGAACAAATTACTGAATATACCAAAGCAAATAGGATGCATTTTAAACGTTCACAAGAATATGTTTCCACATATTTTAAATCAGAAGATGGTTCATATATAGTAGTGCTTAAAATACGCTCAGACACTTTTCAAGATGAACCACTTTTTGAAGTTAAAATCAAAGCACCATCAAGACAAAGTGCAATTGAAGCGTGTAAAAAATGGCAAGAACAAGCACATTCTGCTTATGAAAGCATATATGAATTGCTAATTGAAGAAAATTAATCTTAATTTAAGGAGTTATAATGGCAAATATTGTTTTGGATATAAGAAATCTAACAAAAAAATTTGGTGAAAGAGTTGCTGTTAATAATGTATCATTTGTTGTACGTGAAGGTGAAATATTTGGTTTTTTAGGAGCAAATGGCGCCGGGAAAAGTACAACAATTAAAATGATTACAGGACTTACAACTATAACAAGTGGAGATATTTTCATTGACGGCAATTCAGTGAAATATAAATTTGAAAAAGCAATGGAAAAAGTCGGCACTATTGTTGAAATACCTGAGTTTTATAATTATTTAACTGGATATCAAAATTTGAAATATCTTGCTAAATTATCAAACATAACAGATAAAAACCAAATTGATAAAGTTGTTTCAATAGTTGGATTATCCAACAGAATCCACGAAAAAGTTGGTAAATATTCTTTAGGTATGAAACAACGTTTAGGTGTTGCACAGGCATTGCTAAACAATCCTAAGTTGCTTATTTTGGACGAACCAACAAATGGTTTAGATGCAAATGGTATTAGGGAGTTTAGATTGCTACTTAAAGACCTTGCTCATAAAGAAAGAATTGCCATATTAATTTCAAGCCATATTTTAGGTGAAATGCAAAACCTTTGTGACACAATAGGCATTATTGACAATGGTGTTTTATTAGAAACAAATTCTATGAATTCTATAAAACAAAACATAACAGAAAATGGCTCACAATTTATTAAATGCAATGCACCAAACTATGCAGGAAAAATTATTGAGCAAGATTATAAAATTCCAGTAAAAATATGCAATAACAAAGTTTTATTTACAACTGATGAAAACACTATTGCAAGAATTATTATAGATTTAACTAAGAAAAACATTGCTGTTTTTGGTGCTGGCGAAGTTGATGCCTCACTTGAAGATATTTTCCTTACCGTTGTTAACGAGGGTAAATCAGGAACAGGAATTAATTAGGAGATTTTATGAAAAAAATTTTTAGAATGGCAAATGCAGAATTATCAAAAATATTTATGCGTCCATCAATGTTTGTTTTAACTGGTATTTTAGTGCTAGCATTGGTATTTTCATTCTTTTTCTTTTCACCTGAAAATGTAAATACCAAATATACGTATTCATTAACAAACACCACAAGTATTTTTACAACATTCGAGCCAGAATACAAGGATTTGGAATATCAACTAATTTCTGAAAAAAAGGATATTGATACTTACCTTGCCGATACTGGTAATGTTTATGAAAACTTTTCTAGTAAATTTCATTCTTTAAAACTATATTTTGATGGTGAATTTACAACAACTGTTTTTAGTATTGCAGAAAATGATTCTTACCTCTCTCCTAGCGATTACAATAAATGCAAAAATGCTTTTGAAACATTAAGTGCTTCAACAGAAAATATTATTGATTATATGGTAAACAACATAAAGGATAAAAAAATTAACTTTATTATAACCGAATCATTCTATAATGAAGTTTATCATACTCTCGTTCATTTTTATGACAATCTTCCAAGCAATAGCGATTTAGAAGGCTTTTCTGCTTCAATGGTCATTGATAGGTATAACACATTAAAAAATAACTATGATTTAACTAGTTTAGATTATCAAATTTGTCATTTAGAAAAAATTAATATTGATGACAATGATTTGAGTGATTTGATTAAAAATTATTACTCAAACAACATTCAAGAATCTAATTCAGGATTAGGTGTTGCGTATAATCATACAAACAAATTGAAAGAATTATATGATAATGTTATAAACTATTATAACGAAAATGTTGACACAACTAAAGAAGAAATTGTTGCAGAATTAAATGAGCGCGTTGCTAAATACTATGATTATATACAAATTTGTAAAACTTTACTTTCAAACAATTTTGAATTATTAAGAATTGGTAACAAAACAGATGATCAAATATCCACATATATCGGATTTTCTAATACAACTATATATAATTTAAAAAAAGAAATCACAACGTCCAAATATTTTTATGAAAATAACACTTTTGGATATGAATACTTGACTGCTTTTAATTTTAATAAGAATAGCGGAACAGAAACAAATGCTTATGATTTTTGCTTTTACTCAATGCAAATTTTGTCCTTATTTATCATTGTTTTTGTTATCTTTTTTGCCACAAGTGCCCTTTGCGGTGAACAAAGTTCAGGAACACTTAAAATGACAGCAACTAGACCATTCACTAGAAATAAAATATTTTCAGGGAAGTTTTTGGCTTGTTTTAATGTTGCATTAATTCTGTTGTCGGTTTCACTTGTTTCTTCACTTGCAATAGGTTTTGCTTTTTATGGTTTTACATTCCAAAAAGTTCTAATTGTAATGAATGCTGACACACTTTTTATAACTAATCCTATCATCGTTTTATTAATCTATTTTGCAAGTATTTTGGTTGATGTAATATTTTATATTGCTCTTGCTATATTCGTTTCTATGATATTTAAAAACACTACTATTTCTACCGGTATTTCAAATGCCATTTATTTAACTTCAACAGTTTTACTTGGCACCATTTCAAATAGTTGGATAAGATTTATACCTTCACTTAATTTGCAACTTTATAAATTCTTTACAAATTCAAATTCAGGTATGCTAAGCTTTTCTGTTGTTCCAAACACATCTCTATTAACTTGTGGTATTTTTGCAATTGTATTTACTATTGTTTTGGATATTTTTGCAAGGCTATTGTTTACACATAGGAGCTTAGATAAATAGTACAAAAAATAATAAAAAACGTCATAAATTCACTTCGGAGTGAATCTCCTAAAGTTATCTAACTTTTAAAGTTTACCCCACTTTAAATTTATGGCGTTTTTTACAATTATTTATTTTGCTTTAATAAATACTCGGCTAGTTGACTTCTATGATTATATGCATATGCTACGCAAGACTGGTGCTCAGGGTCAACTCGTTTTGTTCCGTGAGTTTTACTCATTAAAAAGTGAATGCAAGTATGTCCGCCCTCACCTGTTTCTAAAATATCAAACCCATGTGGCATACCATTTGTTGAACCAGCATAAAATTTTCCATTTATTTCTACCCAAACTGGTCTTCTTGCCCAACTCCATGTACCCCCGTAAATTGACTTAAAGATCGCTGTGTTCTTTTCGTCAATAGCTTGTACATCGGCGTGGTTATATCCACCCATTCGTTTTACATAATATTCTTTCATTGAATATATATCTATAACTCTAACTGTAACATATTTAGTAAAATAAGTATTCATATAATCAAACCAATTTAAGTTGAGTACTGGAACATCGCTTTTGTTTAAAGTTACTGTTGATTCATCTTCCCTTTTATCGTTTAGGATTTTCTGTTCATTATTAGAAAGTAAAATACTATTTGCAGTTGGAAAAGGTACCGCTAGCGATACCATCAAACTACAAATTATACTAAGAAAAAATATTGCAAAGCCGTTTATTTTCATAAATATATGCTATGCAATATTATTTTTTTTAACAATTTTAAGAAAATAATTCTTTTTTTCGTTGAATCATTTCATCTATTCTACTTATATAGTCACTAGCAAATTTTACATTTGCTTGTCTTTCTATTCGATTATCGTAAAAATAAATTCGCTTTGATATGGCATTTGCACCACAAGCAAGTATAGATGCAGTTTCTTCCATACTATCTATATTAAATTGGCACACTTTATCTCTATAAAAACCAACATTTTCCAAACCTGCATTTTGATTTTTTAGTTTGTACATATAATATGGTTTATAGCCATTTTCAAATAGTTCTGTCTGCCCATATTCCACCATAGCTTGTGTGATTTCATTTTCATTTTGTGCAGAATCTAAAACCAATTGACTTCCCTTTTTTAAAGCTAATGTATGAATTGTTATATTATCTGGGAATAATTCTAAAACTGTTTTAATAGATTTTTTAAAACCTCTTAAAGTTTCACCCGGCAAACCTGCAATTAAATCCATATTAACTGAAAAATCATAATCCAAAGCCAATTTGTACGCCTCAATCACATCTGCGGAAGAATGCTGTCTACCGATTCTTTTTAAGGTGGAATCAACAAAAGTTTGTGGATTTATAGATATTCTTGTTACACCATATTTTTTTAAAACGTCTAATTTTTCTTTTGTGATTGTATCTGGTCTGCCACATTCAACAGTAAACTCATTAACTCCAAATGTCAATTCTTGCAATAACATTTCTAACTGCTCTGCCGATAAAACTGTTGGAGTACCGCCTCCAATGTATATGGTTTTTACAATATATGATTTATTTATAATTATTTGCTTTGTCGCCCTTATCTCTTTTAGTAGTGCATTTAAATAATCGGGTATGATTTTTTCAACTGCTTTAAATTCGGAAGAAATAAAAGAACAATACGAACATTTACTTGGACAAAATGGAATGTTGACATAAAGGTCTACTAAGTTGTCATTTTTAATTATACAAGTTTGATTTTTAATAATTTTATCAACTAATTTGGCTTTTTGTGGTGATACAAAAAATTTATCAATTAAAGCTTCTTTTATAAAATATTTATCAACGCCACTTTCCAATAACTCGTAACCAATTTTGGTCGGTCTAATACCAGTCAAGCATCCCCAAGGCAAAGATTTATTAAATTTTTTTGAAAGTAAAATATACAATTCGCGTTTTACTGCCTGTTTTACATATCTTTTTTGCTCTAACTCGTTTTTGTACTCTTCAATTTTAACTGTTTTTGATGAACTTACAACATCATCTTCAAACTCAATCTTAAAGTCAATAAATAATTCTTGTTGGTTTAAATGCATTGAAAAATAAATGTAAGGTTTTTGTTCATCAATAACTGTACCTTGCATAAACAAATGCACTAATTCATATATTTCCTGTTCTAAAAATGATTCTTCTGTTATTATTTTCATCTTATATTTACTTCCAATATATCTTCAATGTTTTTTAAAGCTTTATCTAATTTAGTTAAATTGTCCTCAAAACTGGTTTTAACTTTTATATTACAATACATTTTATCTGAAACATTTTTAGTGTCAAATCCAACTATGTTATATTGCAAATTTGATAACACAAATGTAACTTTAGCAATAAAGCCATCTTTTTGTTTTGCTACAATATTTATATTAACAATCTTATATGACACAGATTTATCTGCCCATTCAGCAGAAATTAAACGTTCTGGCTCAAGATATTGAATATTTTGACAATCACATTTATGGATTGTTACACCTCTTCCACGTGATATATAGCCAATTATGTTTTCACCCAATATAGGGTTACAACAACCAGCAAAACGTACCATTATGCCACTATCACCATCAACCAAAACACCATCTTTGTTTTTCTTTACAATTAATGAAGTTAAAATTTTTGGTGGTTTATTTTCGTTTTCTCTTTTTTCATATTCTTGTATGAGTTTATTAACTACTTGATTAGACGATAAACTGCCATAACCAATAGCGGCATATAGTTCTTCTTCATTATTAAAAGCATACTTGAACATTACTGAGTTTAAGTTTTGATTATCCAAAATTTTTGCTGGAACAAGACCTTTGCTTTTTATTGCCAATTCTAGAATTTGTTTTCCGTTTTTAATATTTTCTTCTTTAAGTTCTTTTTTAAAAAAAGCGTTTATTTTATCACGTGCTTGTGATGTTTTAACAATATTAAGCCAATCTCTAGATGGACCCTTACCTGTTTGAGATGTTATAATTTCAACAATATCATTGTTATTCATTTTGGTACTTAAAGGGACCATTTTGTTGTTTATTTTCCCGCCTACACAAGTATTTCCAATTTCAGAATGAATGGCATAGGCAAAATCAATCAAACAAGAACCTTCTGGAAATTCCAAAACTTTTCCTTTTGGTGTTTGAACAAATATTCTACCAGAATATAAATTAGTTTTTAATGTTTCTATAAATTCTTCTGAATTTAAGGAAGAAGAATTATCCATAATTTCTCGTAGCCAAGCAAGTTTTTTATCTAGTTCGGTTGTTTTTCTTTTTTCTTTGTATATCCAATGTGCAACATCTACACCAAATTCAGAATTTCTATGCATTTCATAAGTTCTGATTTGTATTTCCATTGGTCTATCATTTTCAGTAATTATTGTTGTGTGCAAAGATTGATAACCATTTGGTTTTGGGTTTGCTATATAATCTTTAAACCTACCCTCCATTGGTTTATAAATCCCGTGAATTTTGCCTAAAACTGCATAGCATTCCTCAACAGTATCAACAATAACCCTCATTGCAATTAGGTCATAAATTTTAGCAAGTGGAATCGCTTTTGATTGTATTTTTTTATAAATACTGCTGAAATGTTTTTGCCTTGCCATTATGGTAGAATGAGTCAAACCTAAATCGTTTAAAATTTGTTGTAATTTGTTTTTAGTTATCTCAATTTGTTTTTCATTTTCACTCTTTTTTAAAAGTACGTTTTGCTCTAATTCATTATAAATTTTAGGTTCAAGATATTTTAGGCATAAATCTTCCAATTCGCTTTTCATCTTATTTAAGCCAAGACGTTCCGCTAATGGTGCATAGATGTTTCTTGTTGTAATCAACAAATCTTTTTGTTTTGCACTTAAAGGTATTTTACAATTATTTGCATCATAATAAACAAGACATAATTTAATTATAATAACTCTTATATCTTTACACATTGCAATAAACTGTTTACGTAGCATTTCTGCTTCTTCTTGTTTGCTTATATATAAATTATCATTATAAATTACTTTTAAATTTTGTGATAAATTAATAATATCCTTATCATAATTATTATCAAATAAATTGTATTCAACAATTAAATATGCACAAATCGAATTAAAATCCAATTTATTAGCAATTAAATTATTTATAATAAATTTATCTTTTCCTGTAATATTAATTTTTTCAATAATATTATTAAATATTTCAATATTATTTTCAGTCAAATTAAATGTATTTTTAATTAATTCTTTTATGTTTTCCATTTTAATTTCCCAATGTTTTTTTAATCAAATTTAACGAATTATATATGCTTGATTTATTTAAATCTGTTTTTATATTTTTATTTATTGAGTAAACAAATGCTGATGTATTGTTATTTTCTACAATTATATTTAATTGTTTAAAAACATAATAAGGAACAATAAAATTATTGAAATTTATGTTCATTTTTCTATCTTTTATAATCGCCGAGTAAACACTTAAAATGCTTACATATTCTTTATTTTGATGTACTAATAATTGCTGATAGACATTGGCAAAATGTTTCCTGTCTAAAAATAGATTATCAAGAATATTTCTTGAATATTTAGTGTCAACTGGCATATATATTTTCGCATTAGATATTTTATTTATAAAAGCAATGTAGGATAAATCCAAAACTTGGTCTAAAAATACAATTTTCGAGTATCGTTTTGCAAAAGAAATATCTTTTGGCGCAAGCAATACTGAATTAAAACCAGTTGGATCTGCATCAACAATGTTAACAGAATAAATATTTGTTAAATCATATTTTTCTATAAATGTATTGTAAGCTTTAACAGTGTTTGCAATAAATAATGTTCCAAAAACGCTTTTTGAACAGTCTAAAACAAAATCCAATAAATCGTTTTCATTGTAATATTCAAAATTAGCTTTTATATCTGAAATTGTTTGCAATTGATGAACAGCATAGCATTCCAGATATTTCGTTGCACTTGGTTTTAAGCGATAATTAAAATCAAAATCCTTAACAATACCTTTAAAATATTTTCCTTTAATATTTTGGAACTCAAAAATAAATTTAAAAGCAGAACCAAAATTTAATTTGCTAGACTCTTTTATATAATTAAAGAAAATTAGACTTAAGTTTTTCCCAATTATTATGTTTGCATGACCGCTAGATTTTGTTAAAGGCTGAATGTTTATTTTTTCAGTTTCAATCATAAATTTAGGTTTTGGATTTTCAGCGCCACAAGGTTCTAATACTTTTAAATCTTCTAATAGTTTAGGAGTTATATCACCTAAACTAATATCATTATCATAATACTCAATAGGTTCAAACGCTTTTGGGCTGATATGTTCTAAAATATACGCATTTACTCTTTTAACAAACTCATCAAAATTACTTAATTTTAAAGTCAAGCCAGCCGCCATTGTGTGCCCACCAAACACTTCTAAAATGTCAGAAACATTTGTTAAAATATTGTGAATGTTTATATCATCAATACTTCTAGCCGACCCATGCAATAATTCGCCCTCTTTTGTGAACAAAAAGACTGGTCTGTTGTACTCTTCTAAAATTTTTGAGCATTCAATACCTAAAATACCATGGTCCCAATCCTCGTTCCAAAGAATAATAGCTGGCATATTGGTTATGTCTTTTTCATTTAAAATTCTTTTACAATCTTCATAAACAATGTTGCCTAAAAACTGACGTTTTGAATTATGCTCTAAAATTTTTGCAATTTGCATTTTTATTTTAGCGGGGTTGGTTTCAAAATACAAAATTAATGAGTCTTCAGCGTCCCCCATTCTACCACTTGCATTTAACTTTGGTGCTATTTTAAAGGCTATATCGCTCGCATCGGGCTTTGTATAAGATACTTTATTTTCAGTAAACATTTGTTTTAAGCCTGCAGGCATAAGTCCCATATTAGCAAAACCAAGACGCACAAGTGTACGATTTTCACTCGTTAAAGGAACAATGTCCGCAATTGTTGCAATAGCAACAATAGGTAAAAATTCCACACATTTTTCTTTGCCTAAAAGTGCTTCAGCTAATTTGTATGCAACCCCTGTTCCGCACAAACCTCTATAAGAATACTCTTGGTCAGTAAACTTAGTGTTAACAATGATTGTGTTAGGAAGTTCTTCTCCAATTTCATGATGGTCTGTAATAATAATGTCAATACCTATAGATTTGGCATAGTCGACTTCCTTTACAGCAGTTATTCCACAATCGACAGTGATTATTAATTCAGGATTATATTTTTCCTTTATTTTATCTATCACATTAATTGACAGTCCATAACCATCAATGTATCTGTTAGGTAAAAAATATTTTGCATCAACATTCAACTTTTTTAATGCTTTTATCATAATTGATGTTGCACTAATTCCATCTACATCATAGTCACCAAATATTAAAATTTTTTTGTTAGACTCAATAGCTTTTTTAATTTTAACTACCGCTTCTTTCATTCCTTTCATTGTAAATGGCGATTGCAATTCTAATTTTTCTGGCCATAAAAAATCTGAGAATTTTTGTTCAGTATCAAATCCCCTACTCATTACTATTTTTGTAACTTGTGGGCAAAGCCCAAATTTTTTAGAAAATTCTAGGACATCGCTATCAGCGATTCCTCTATCATAAAATTTTATATATTTCATAACACACTATTGTATATATTTATCACTATACATATCAGCATATAAAAAGCAAAACTCTAGTTTACAAAATCTTATAATCGTTAAAAAACAATATATACAATTATCCTTATGAAATAATTATATTACAAATCAGTTATTATAAGCAAACATTTTTGATTAAAAAATAGAACTTGCCTACTTAAAGTCAAATATGACTTAAAATATGCAAGTTCTTATTTAAGTTTTTTAAGTTAGTTTGAAACTAAATTATCTAAATCAGTTTCTTTCATAATTTGCTCTTCGGTAAGTTTATTTTCTTTTGCTTTTTCTTTAACTGGTTTATTTCTTTTTACTTTTCTGATAAAGGTTTTTGCAAAAAGCCCTGGAAGAAGCATTAAATTTGTGTACAAGGCACAAGCAATACAAGTAAACAAAGCAAGTGCAACAAACATAACAGAATTACATATGTTAAATAATCCAAAGATTAAAGCACATCCTGCGGCAATAGAAGAAACAAACACTTGAGCGTTTATTGTTTGTTTAACTGCATCATTTGCCAAAACTTTATTATCAAGGCGATCATACTTGTCAGTTGTTTTCAAAATAGCCTTTGCTTTTCTCAAATATATAAATGCAAATAACACTGAAATTACAGACACAAAAGGTAAAACAATAATAGACGCATAGGTAATTTGAACTCTTGCAATTAAAATAACTGAAATAGCAAACAAATTATTAAATATTGCAGAAACAATCGATAAAATGCTAGCATTCAATCCCATTCTAAAGAAGATATAAATACACATTAAAATAACTGCAATCAATGTCGCTAAAATTGCTGTAATTACAATTCTAGTGTCAACACAGCCACCAAAATTTGCTACTATAACTAAATTATTATTTTCAATATCTGCTTCAGAAGATTCAGAGTAGAATTTGTTTATTAATCCAGATTTTAAACTAGAAATTAAACTATCTGTTTGCTCTTTTGTGCCATTAAAGGCAAATTTAACAACCATTGTATACTCTTCTAAATTATTAACTTCAACAGAGTATACATCTCCTTTAACGTCATTTTCTTTTAATACTTCATCTACTTTAGATTTAAAGGATTTGTAGGTTTCTTTATCATCTAATTTAGTTTCAGTTCCAGCAACTACTGAGATTAAAATTCCACCAGTGTAATCTAAACCTTTGTTGAAACCCAATGTACAAGCAAATACTATCGCCAAAATAAAACAAACTATTGGAGCAATTAGAGCTTTATAAAAATTATCAGCAAATTTATATGATGAGTTAGATAAGTCAAATTTATTTTTCATAGCTCTCTCCTTTTGTAAATTTTACTTTTTTATAATTTTTTGTGTTTATAGTAACATACCAAGTTACAAAATCTTTGAAAAGAACTATAACATTAAACAACGCCACAAAAACTGAAACAGCTAAGCCTATTGCAAATGTTGAAACATAAGGAATATTCCAGAATGTTAAACTAACAGCCGCTAAGAATATCATTGTACATATATCTAAATTTATTAGCCATGATTTTTTAAAACCTGTTCTTGCTGCTAATTGTAATTTATGCAAATAATAAAATTCAGATTTGATTTTATTTAAATAAATTATATGAGTTATTACTAAAATCCCCATTCCCAACAAAGCACCAAATATTGTTCCTACTGAGCCAGTAGTAAATGGAAGCGCTTGTAGTAAGAATATATTAAACACTCCACCAAAAAGAACTGACAAATCAGCGACTAACCCCAATTCTCCATAAACTATTGGAAGAATAATCATTGAAATTAACAACACAAAAGCAAAAGCAATCATTAGATACAACAAAACATTATTACCTAATGTAGCAGAAGATGTGTTGTTTGAAATAGTTTTTAATTGAACTCCTGTTGATGACATCAAAATTTGCAATGCATATTCTTGAGCAGTTTCTATAGAATAATTGTTACTTTCAGAATAAAAAGATAAAAAATCATTTGTTGTTTCTTCAACTTTTAATTCGGTTGATTTTTTCCCGTCAATATAGAAATACACTTTTGAGTCAGTTGTTGCACTAACTTGTTTTGTAAGTTCTGCATATTTTTTTGCACCTGATGCGTTGAATTGTATAGTTACGCTGTTGTATTCAGTTAATCCCTGAAAAATTGTTGACGCATAAGCATTTTTAACATCTGTACCAACTATATCATAAGAATTTAATTCACTTTCTGTAATCTCATCTTGATTAATGCTAGAAATAAAAAAGCTTTTAGTGTTACCAATAATTGATAATATAGAACTCGCATTAGATTTTGATTCTATTTCCGCTTTGATATAATCACCTTGACGATAAACTTTTGACCCCACAAATCCTTGGGCATTTAAAATATCGCGTATTTGAACTATTGCTTTTTCAACATCTTCATCTTCAACATTATCAGTTGTAATTTTATAGACAGCATTATTTCCGTTTGTTATTTCACTTGTTGCACTTATTGAATTAAATAATCCATTATAATAATTTGATGAAGGCAAATTAAATTGTGCAAAACAAAGAAACATTGCCACTACAAGCAAAACTGAAGTTAAAATAAAATTAAATTTTGCTCTTTTTTTGTTCATTTATTCTCCTAATGTTATCGTAAAATTTTAAATTTTTGTGATGATCCATTGCATTTATGCTAATTCCACTTAAACCTGTGACATATAGTTTTGATAAACTATAAGTTATGTCTAATTTACCTAAAGACAATTATACTATGCCTTATAAAAGTAACAAGCCTTAAATTCCCAAAAGCAACCCACAATAATATGTGGCATCACAATTTGTGCTATTATCGGTTTTCAAAAAGCATTGCTTTCAACCACTTTTGACAATCCGACAATACTATGCTTAATAAGTATTTTTTTAGTTGATAATTAAAACACTTTTAACAATACTTATATAGTATAGTTAATTAGTTTTTTTAAGTCAATTATTTTTTTAATTTAAATATAGTTAAATATTGACAAAAATTATTATTACTAAACTAAGATTAAAAAATCACGTTCATTAACCAATGTATGAACGTGACAAATTGTTTTTATTTATTTTAAAAAATTATTATTACCATAAGGCATTTTTAATAATATATTAATTTATCTTTTTTTTCTAAAATTAACTGCAACTATACCCGCTATTCCTCCCGCTATGCTTGCAAAAATCAAATCATTAATTAATGAGCGTTCAAAACAAAAGCCACCATTTAAAAGTGAAAAAACCACAAAAGCTAAAACTGTATACATAAGTCCGATAAATAATCCTGTTATTAAACCCATTTCTGTTGTTTTTTTAAGTCCATAAAATGTGCCTATTAATATACTTGCTATTTTTATTACTTGATTTATTGGTTTTATAGCTTCTGTTTTTATATCACAAAATCTCAACAAAAAAGCAAAAATACATATTAGAATTAATGAAATTGACAATGCCATTAAAGAGCCTTTAAGTAAACTAATAAAAAAACCACCCTTTGTTACTTTTGAATCAATAGTTTTTTCTGACTTCATAAAAAAACCTCCTATGATTTAAACATATGAGATTTTAGATATCTTTATTACTATTTTAATCAATAAATATATAATTTTTGATAAAATAAAGTTTCATTTTTAACAATATTTAATGATAAAATTTGTTTTGTAAATATTATTTTTTAAATTTAAAATTTACTATCTCATTAAAAAACCAAATAAAATTACAAACAATGATAGTACCAAAAGAGGAACTGCTATTTGTGCAAAAGTTGCTAAAATCATAAGTGCTCCTATAAAATATATAAAATTTCCAATTAACATTTGTCAGCATTGCAAACATACCGTAAGATTTTGCGTAAAATAAAGAAAAAACCGATATTTTCTCCGCGTGAAGCAAAACTAAAAGACGTTTCTTTGCGACTAGCAAAGTGAGATTGATTTATCAATATCGTAAAATTTAAACTTGTTTAAATTTCAACGTCATTTGTTATTATTATATATAGTTTTTTTAAAAAATCAATAGCCAATTAATCATAAAATTGTATTATAAAAAGAAAAAGTGCCTTTTATGCACAAAAGGGCACTTGATTTTCAAACAATAGTAGCAAACAAATTAAAAAGGCAAAATTTATTTTTTTATCTTTACGCAAGTATAATTTATAAAAAACTTCATTTAAATTTTTTTGGATTAATTGCACAAATTTTTTAATCTATCACAATCTAAAATTTGTAATCTTTCAAATATTCATCTCTAAAATCTAAAAGCCTATCTTGTTTAATTGCTTCCTTAACTTTATCTGCAAGTTTTATTAAATGATAAAGATTGTGAATAGATAAAAGTTCTGCTCCCAACATTTCACCCGATTTAATTAAGTGATGAATGTATGCTCTAGTAAAATTTTTACAAGCATAGCAATGACAGTCTTGCTCAATTGGAGTAAAATCTCTAGCAAAACTTGCATTCCTAACAACTAATTTTCCATATCTTGTAAAAGCAGTCCCATTTCTTGCAATTCTTGTTGGAAGAACACAATCCATCATATCTATCCCTCTAGCGAAGCCTTCAATTAAACAATCTGGACTACCTACACCCATTAAATATCTAGGCATATTTTTTGGATACATTGGTTGTAAAAAGTCTAAAATATCATACATAACTTCTTTAGGTTCACCAACAGAAAGCCCACCTATTGCAATACCACATTTAGCATATGGAACCACTTCCTTTAAACTTCTTTCTCTCAAATCCTTAAAAAAGTTTCCTTGAATTATTGGAAATAGCATTTGATTATCATTTTTTTGTACATCATAACAACGCTTAAGCCATCTAGTAGTTCTTTCAAGTGCTTGTTCGGCATATTTATGATTTACACCCGGTTTTGAACATTCATCAAACGCCATAATTATATCTGAACCTAAATCATTTTGTATTTGCATACATTTTTCAGGAGTCATATATAACTTTTCACCACTTATATGTGAACTAAATTCAACACCATCTTCAGTAATTTTATTTAACTTTGCAAGTGAAAAAACTTGGAAACCGCCACTATCAGTCAAAATAGGTTTGTGCCAATTCATAAATTTATGAAGACCACCCGCTTCTTTTACTATATCATTTCCTGGTCTTAAAAAAAGATGATAGGTGTTTGAAAGTATAATTTGAGCGCCCATTTCCTCTAAATCTTCTGGTCTTAAACCCTTTACTGTCCCCAAAGTTCCAACAGGCATAAAAACAGGAGTTTCTATATCACCATGAGGTGTATGAAAAACACCAAGCCTTGCACCTGATTGTTTACAAATATGTTTTACTTCATATGAAAATTTTTCCATTTATAATCCTTTATTTTTTAGAGTAATTTAATTAAATTAAATTTAATTTGGTTATTTTCAATTTTGTTTGAATATATAATTATTAAATAATTAAATTACAACAATAACATTGCATCACCAAAACTAAAAAATCTATATTTTTTCTCTACTGCATAATTGTATATTATTTTTATATCGTTAACTGTTTCAAAAGCAGAAACAAGCATCATAAGTGTGCTTTCAGGCAAGTGAAAATTGGTTATTAATCCATCTACAATTTTAAAATCAAAAGGTGGATAAATAAATATTTGCGTATCACCGCTATGTGCTTTAATTATCCCTTTTGAAACAGCAGCACTTTCCAAAACTCTGACAGAAGTTGTACCGCAAGCGATAACTCTTCTGCCTTCTTTTTTAGCCAAATTTATTCTTTCTGCAACCTCATTACTTATTTCATAATATTCAGAATGCATTTGATGATTTAAAATATCATCTTCTTTTACTGGCCTAAATGTACCAAGTCCAACGTGTAACATCACTTCAAGGACTTCAACACCTTTTTCTTTAACTTTTTGTAAAAGTTCTTTTGTCCAATGAAGACCAGCAGTAGGAGCAGCAGACGATCCTTCAATCTTAGAATAAACAGTTTGATAATCTTCTCTATTTTTTAATTTTTCACTAATATATGGAGGAAGAGGCATTGAACCAATTTTATCTAAAATTTCTTCAAACCTACCGTTAAAAATAAACTTAACTCTGCAAACACCATCAGATAATAATTGATCAACCCTCATTGAAAGTTCATCATTAAATTTTACAATAGTACCAATTTTCAAACGTTTAAATGGTTTTGCGATTATTTCCCAATCGGTTAAATCTATTCTTTTTTGAAGTAAAACTTCAATATGTGCTCCTGTTTGTTCTTTTATTCCAAATATTCTAGCAGGAATAACACGCGAATTGTTAAGAACAATCACATCGCCAGGTTTTAAATAATCTATAATATCCCTAAAAATTTTATCTTCAATTTGTTTTGTTTTTCTATCAAAAACTAAAAGTTTTGCACCATCTCGTGGTTCAGCTGGATTTTGTGCTATTAATTCTTCTGGAAGATAATAATTATAAGTGTTTTTTTTAGTAAACTCAGTCATCTTGTGCCACCTTGTATGTTTCTATTTGTTGTTTTTTATCCTCAGATAATTCAACACAAAAATGTTCATAAGCTTTTGCTAGTGCCACTCTACCTCTTGGAGTTCTTGCAATAAAGCCTAATTGCAATAGATAAGGTTCATAAACATCTTCAATTGTTGTTGAATCTTCACCCGTTGAAGAAGCTAAAGTTTCTAAACCCACAGGACCACCAGCAAATTTTTTTATAATAGCAAGCATAACCTTTCTATCTATAACATCAAGACCTAAATTATCAATTTCCATTAATTCTAACGATTTTTTTGCCATTTTAATGTCAATATGCCCTTCGCCTAAAACATCCGCATAATCCCTAACACGTTTAAGTAAGCGGTTTGCGAGCCTAGGTGTTCCTCTGCTACGACTTGCAATTTCAGTACAAGCATCATCATCTAATTTAACATTTAAAATTTTTGCAGAACGATTGATAATTATTTTTAATTCATCAACAGAATAAAGTTCAAGCCTACAAATAACACCAAAACGGTCACGAAGAGGACCAGTTAACATTCCTGCCCTTGTTGTGGCGCCAATGAGTGTAAAAGGTTGAATTTTTAAACGCATATTTCTCGCTGAAGGACCTTTACCAACAATAAAGTCCAAAGCAAAATCTTCCATAGCGGGATATAAAACCTCTTCAACAGATTTATTCAAGCGATGAATTTCATCAATGAATAACACATCATTTTTATTTAAATTTGTCAGAATAGCAGCAAGGTCAGCGGCGTGTTCTATTGTAGGGCCACTGGTAATTTTAATTTGGCTCCCCATTTCATTTGCAATAATGTGTGACAAGGTTGTTTTTCCAAGTCCTGGAGGACCATACAAAAGCACGTGATCCAAAGTTTCTCCACGATTTTTTGCCGCTTTAATATAAATATTAAGATTATTTTTAATTTTTTCTTGACCAACATAATCATTCATTGATCTTGGACGAAGTGAATTTTCAATTTCTAAATCAGTAGCATTTTTTGTGCTAGTGATAAATCTATCTAAATCTTCCATTATCTACTCATTCCTCTTAATACATTTGTAATAATTTGTTCTAGTGTCATATCTTTTTTAGCAGTTTCCTTCACAAGTTTAAAAGCCTCGTTTTTGCTTAGACCAAGACCAACAAGTGCTGATATTGCATCATTAATAACATTTTCGTCAACATCATCTTCAACTAAGTTACTTGCTAGAGTTTCAAGTGGATTAATTTTGTCTTTAAGTTCTAATATTAATCTTTCCGCTGTTTTTTTGCCTAGACCCTTAAGTTTGCATAGTCTTTTTGTATCCTCATTGATGATTGCATTTTTTAAACTAGATATAGAAATATCGGACAAAATAGCTATAGCCATTTTAGGGCCTATCCCACCTACTGTAATTAGTTTTAAAAACATATCTTTTTCGTCAAGGCTTATAAAACCAAATAATGACATTTCATCTTCTTTAACATTGAGATAGGTATATATTTTTATAGGCTCATTTTCAAAAGTAATAGAATCTAACGTTTGTGAAGAAACAAAAATTTCATAGCCTATGCCATTATTTTCTAATGTTACTTTGTTTATGTCTTTTAAAGTAACTACTCCAATTATATATGAATACATAAAATTTCCTTTGATTAAAAATATTTTATTAATTGTCCACTTTATTCATTTAATTTATTCTTTTGCTAAACCTAATTACTAAAAAGGTTATATTTTATAATTTATTAAAATTAATTTTTGGACTAATTTGTGAATGACACAAAGCGGCTGCCACCGCATCAGCGGCGTCATCTGGTTTTGGAATTTTATCGAGTCCTAAAAGAGTTTTAACCATAAATTGAACTTGTTGTTTTTCCGCCCTTCCAACACCAGTTAATGCTTGTTTTATTTGTAGTGGGGTGTACTCATATACATCTAAGCCACATTCCTTACAGGTTAAAACAATTACACCTCTCGCTTCAGCAACAGGGATTATAGTTTTTTGATTTTTAAAGTAAAATAATTCCTCTATTGATACTACATCTGGTTTATAAACTTCAATAATTTTTTTTAGCGTTTTATAAATCACATACAACCTATTGGGTAAAGTTTCTTCTTTTGGAGTTGAAATTACACCATAGTCAACAATTTTGGGGGTGTAACCATCATAGTCAATAAGTCCATAACCAACTAAAGCGTATCCTGGGTCTATTCCTAAAATTCTCATTTGTTATCCTTTAAAAACTAATCTTCATCCTCTTCTTCTGGCAAATTAGCATTATGAATTACTTCTTGTACATCATCATTATCTTCCAAAATATCTATCATTTTTTGGAAGGTTTCAATTTGTTTAGCATCTAAGTCAATATAATTATCAGGTACTAATGTGTCCTCATAAGATAAAACAACAAGTCCTGCATTTGCTAATTTTTCTTGAATTTCGCTCACCTTGTTTGGTTCTGTTTCGATTGTGATGCAATCATCATTTTCAATAACATCTAATGCACCAAAATCAAGTGCTTGCATCATAACTTCATCAACGTCAGTATTAATATTTTTCTCAACGTCAATTAGTCCTTTCCTTTTAAACATATAAGATACACAACCATTTGCACCCAAATTTCCAGAATATTTGTCAAAAGCGTGTCGAACATCACCGCTTGTTCTATTTACATTGTCTGTTAAAGTTTTAACAATAACGGCTGTACCACCAACACCATAACCTTCATATGTTTTTTCTTCATAATTTACAGAATCTGTTTCTCCAGATGCCTTTTTTATACTACGTTGAATAGAGTCATTTGGCATATTGTTAGATTTTGCTTTTGCTATTAAATCCTTTAATTTACTATTAACGTTTGGGTCTGCCCCACCAAGTTTTACGCATACCGCGATTTCACGACCTATTTTTGTAAAAATTTTTCCTCTTGCAGCATCAGTTTTGCCTTTTTTTGCTTGTATATTGTGCCATTTTGAATGTCCTGACATATTTTTCTCCTTTATTTCTTTATTTTGTAAGTTGTCGGCAAACAGCCCGAAGGGAATGTGCCAGCAACTAATGTTCATTCACACTGTGATGCCTTGATATGTCAAGGTATTGGTTTTATCAACTTAAAATTTGACACGTTCAAATTTAACATCACATAGTTTTTATTTTTTTAACTTATTAATTTAATTTTTATTTTGATTGTTTACTAAAAACATTACAATGCTTCCACTTACTCCCGCATTTAAACTTTCAAGGTTATTTTGCATAGGAATTTTAACTATTTTAGTAGAGAGTGCTTTAATTTTACTAGAAATGCCATTTCCCTCATTCCCTACTGCGACACCTACCACGCCACTAAATTTTGATGCAAAAATGTTTTCACCATTCATATCACAAACAAGTAATGGATAATTCCACTTTTTAAATTCTTCAACAAACTCTTCCTTTGTTGTTTGATACATCCTTAATTTAAATATTGAACCCATAGAGGATCTAACAACTTTTTCGTTTGATATTTTAACAGAGTCTAGCAAATACACATCTAAAAAATTTGCACCAAGAGCCGACCTTAAAAGAGTTCCAACGTTACCCGGGTCTTGAAGACTATCAAGTACCAAAAAATTACCTTTTGGTTTGGAAAGAGGTTGTTCTTTTAATTTTACAACCCCAATTAAACCTTGAGAATTTATAGTTGAAGAAAATGTTTTAAACACGTTTTCAGTTACTTCAACAACTTCTCCACCATAGTCGGTTTTACCGACATAGCCTTCCTTTTTGATTAAGTATAGTATATTATGTCCAGCTGTATATGCTTCATAAACTAATTTTGGATTATCAAAAAATACCAATGACTTATCTGCCATCAGTTTTTTTAACATCTTAATTTTTTCATTTTGCATTGATGCTAAAACCATACTAAATTATATATTACATCATTAGCACAAATTTTGCAAGCAAATAGAAAGTTTGAAAAAAACATTTGTTTTAATTTAAAAACTTTTTAACTTTTCCCCACCTAATATATGGATGTGTAAATGAGGGACTTCTTGTCCGCCGTCTTCACCTTGATTAATAATTAGTCTATATCCGCCGTCCAAACCAAGTTCGTGTTGGATTTTTGGCAAAACATCAAACATTTTTGCGATAATTTTTCTATCGTTTTCAGTTTGCTCAGATATTAATTTATAATGATTTTTTGGAATCATTAAATAATGACATTTTGCTTTAGGAGATATATCAGATATTATAAAGAAATCATCATCTTCATAATATTTTTTTGAACTTATTTCACCTTTTCCTATTTTACAAAAAATACAATCACACATATTTGCCTCCTTAAATTTTTATAGCTAATGCGCCATCTTTAAATTTTTGCTTTATTTTTACATTAACAAATTCATTTATTTCACATTTTTCGATTATATAACATTTGATATAATTTTCAGTATAACCTATATAATACTCGCCATCAAATTCTTCAACTAAAATTTGGTGTTGAAATCTTTTCGCTTTTTTAATAAATTTTTCATTTAGTTTTTCATTAATTAATGATAATTTCTTTACTCTTTCCTTTTTTATATTTCCGTCAACTTGTGGCATTTTTTCCGCCAAAGTACCTGAGCGTTTCGAGTATGGAAAAATATGAATGTTATAAAATCCAGCTTTTTTAACAAACCTAAGAGTTTCTTCAAATTCCTTATTTGTTTCTTGAGGAAAACCAACTATAACATCAGTTGTAATACTAGGGTTTTTAAAGTTTTTGTTAATCAATTTAATTGATTTTAAATATTGCTTTGTAGTGTATTTTCTATTCATTCTTTTTAAAACTGTATCACTGCCACTTTGAAGTGATAAATGAAAATGTGGACAAATGTTTGAATTTTTCATTGCGTTAATAAAATTTTCATCAATTAACCCTTGTTCTAAACTACCCAATCTAAATCTAATGTTTTTATATGGCTCAAGCATTTCAATTAGTTTTGAAAAAGCCCTTTCGCCATCTATTTTATAATCTGTTATGTCAATTCCAGTTATGACAATTTCTTTTACATATTTAGATAATTCATCTACCTCTTTCAATATGCTCATTAAATCACGAGAACGACTTCTTCCTCTTAAATAAGGAATAACACAATAAGAGCAAAAATTATTACAACCATCCTGAATTTTTATATACGCACGAGTTTTTGTTGGTTCAACTTTAAACTCTTCGTTATAAGTTATAGGTAAATCATCTATATCAACGCCAGTTTTGTTAAAATCATCAATTAAACTTAATTTATTGGCTGTTCCTTTAACATAAACAACACCGTCAATATCATTAAATTGTTTTGAATTTTTTTGTGAAGCACATCCGCATACATATATTTTCGCATTTGGATTACACGCCTTAAATTTTGCTATTGTTTGTCTTGATTTTTTTTCAGCTTCATTAGTTACTGCACATGAATTTAAAATATATACATCGGCAGGAACTATTTCAGAAAAAACCTCATTACCTAAACTTTTAAGACTAAACATTAGTCCTTCACTTTCATATTGATTTACTTTACATCCTAAAGTATAAACTACTATTTTCATTTGTCCTTCTTTTAAACATTTACATTATAGCCAATTATTGCAGACATTGCAATACAAGCAGTTTCGGCTCTCAAAATTCTTTCACCTAAACCAAAATTAATAGCCCCCACACTATTAATCTGTTCAATTTCCTTGTCGCTAAATCCGCCCTCACTTCCCACAACAATTGCTATATTATTTTTATTTTTTATGTCATCAAAATTTCTAATTTTATTTTTTTCGTTTGCAAACAAAACAATATCAAAATTTTTTAATTTGTGTATCATTTCATTAAAACTTAACACGTCGTAAATATTTAAAGGAATACTTCTCCCACATTGCTTGCAAGCCTCAAGACTAATTTTGTTTAATCTACTAATTTTGTTGTTGTTTGCTTTAGCAACAATAAACTCGCTTTCAAAAGGATATAAATTTGTAATACCTAATTCAGTTAATTTCTGAACAATCAAATCTAATTTTTCACCTTTAACCAAGCCTTGGAAAACTGTTATGTTGATTTTAGGATTTTTGTTATTTAATTCTTTTGAAATTATTTTTGCTTTAGCCTGTTTTTTGCCTAAAACTGTCACTTCGCATAAATAATCAAATCCGTCTTCACAAAGACAAAGTATATTTTCACCCAACTTACATCTTAATACATTAAAATGCGCAAGTTCATCACCTTCAAAAATAAATTCATTGTCCACTTTATTTGCAAAAAATTTTTTCATAAAGTAGATTATATCATTTTTTTGCGTTTGACACAATTAATTTGCATATTTTTATGTATCTTAAAAAGTCTTCACACATTAAAAAAAACTGTAATTGGCTTATAATTATTTTGTAAAAGTTTAAAACTAATGTTAAAATATATATGTATTTAAAACAATTATTTTTTTTCACATTTTTGCAGTTTGGTTGCAAACAATTGCTTTTAGCAAAAACCAAATTGAAATTGTTGCTTATATTTTTAGTAAACAAGGAGTTCTTTATGGAAAATGTTTTTGACATTGCAATATTTGGCGGTGGGGTTATTGGCTCTTGTATTTTTAGTGAATTATGCAGAATAGGCAAAAATTGCATTATAATTGAAAAAAATGATTTTGCCTCAGGTGAAAGTAAAGCAAATTCAGGCATTGTTCATGCAGGATTTGATGCAATGCCTAACACATTAAAAGCAAAATTTAATGTAAGAGGAAGCAATCTTTATAAAACAATGTGCAAAAGACTAGGTGTCCCATATAAACAAATTGGCGCTTATGTTTTAGGCAATAATCTTGACATTGTAAAAAAATTATATGATCGTGGCTTACAAAATGGATTGAAACCAAGCGATTTGGAAATTTTACAAAGAGATGAATTGATTAAACGTATCCCAAATTTAAACAATAATATAAATTGTGGTCTTTTTGCAAAAAAGTCCGCTATTGTTAGTCCATATTTGCTAAATATATGTCTTGCAGAGGAAGGTGTTATTAATGGTGGAAAGTACAGAACATTTTTTAATACTGAAAAAATTGAATATAAAAATAATTTATTTTACATCCAAGGAAACAACGAAACAATTTTAGCAAGGACAATAATTAATGCAAGCGGATTTGGATACAATGAAATTGCCAAAATGCTTAATGTTGAACAATATAATATTAATTTCAGGCGTGGAGAATATTATGTTTTAGACCATAGTGAAAAAGATATTGTTTCCGCAACACTATTTCCTCTCCCCTCTCAAAAAGGAAAAGGAGTTTTAATTACTCCAACAGTTGATGGTAATATTCTTGTTGGACCAAATGCAACCACTAGTGAAAATATTACAAAAACCACTCTTGAAGGTTTAAATGAAATCAAGTTAAAATCAAATAATTTAATTAATAATTTAAATTTAAAAAAGACCATAAGACAATTTGCTGGCATAAGAACTTGTGTTGACGATGATTTTGTTGTAGAAAAAAGTAAATTAAACAATAATGTTATTAATATTGCTGGTATTTGCTCTCCGGGACTTTCCAGTGCTCCAGCAATTGCCGAATATGTAGTTAAATTACTCGGTTTTAATAGTAAAAAGGTATCAACAAATAAAATCAAACCATATTTTTTAGCAAAAGATTTACCTAAATCTAAATATGAAATGCTCGTAAAAAAAGACCCAAGTTTTGGAAAAATAATATGTAAGTGTGAAATGATAACAAAGGGAGATATTGTTTTTGCTTTAAATAGACCTATAAAAGTTTTAACAATTGATGGAATTAAACGAAGAGTTAGAGCTGGAATGGGAAGATGTCAAAGTGGATTTTGTTTGGATAAAGTTGCAAAAATTATTGCAAAAGAAAATAACATAAGTGTTTTTGACGTTTTGAAAGAATATCCTAATAGTCAAATATTTGTTAATGAAATAAAGGGAGATGCCAATGATTGATACAATTGTTATTGGAGGTGGACCTGCTGGTATGGGGGCTGCACTTTCGGCTAGCAAGGAAAACGCTAAGGTGCTTTTAATTGAAAGAAATAATGTGCTTGGTGGAATTTTAAACCAATGTATTCACAATGGATTTGGGCTTCACTATTTTGGCGAGGAACTAACTGGACCTGAATATGCGGAAAGGTTTGTAAAACTTGTCAATGAAGACAAAAACATCCAAGTTATGCTTGATACATTTGTCACTAAAATATCAAAGAAACAAATAGAAATAATCAATCCATTAGGTAAAAAATCATTAAAATACAAATCTTTAGTTTTGGCGATGGGTTGTAGAGAACGTACTCAAGGAAATATTTTGCTTACAGGTACAAGACCTGCGGGAATTTATACTGCTGGACTTGCTCAACGAATGGTAAACATTGAAGGAAAATTACCCGGCAAAAAAATAGTTATTTTAGGTTCTGGCGATATTGGATTAATTATGGCAAGACGATTAACCTATGAAGGCGCTAAAGTTTTATGTGTGCTTGAAATAAATAAAAATACAAGCGGACTTAAAAGAAATATTGCTCAATGCCTAAATGATTATAATATTCCTCTTTATACATCAACTACAATTTTTGAAGTTGTAGGAAATGAAAGAGTAAAAGGCATTTATTATGGTAAGGTTGATGATAATTATAACAGGATAGAAGAATCCAAAAAATTTTTAGAATGTGATTGTGTTATTTTATCTGTTGGACTTATCCCAGAAACAGATTTGCTAGAAAATGTTGATATTAACAAAAAAACTAATAGCGTTTTTGTAGATGATACTCTCTCCTGCCTTCCTGGAGTTTATGCTTGTGGTAATTTTTTACATGTTCACGATTTAGTAGACAATGTAACACAAGAAGCGATTGATGCGGGAAAAAATGCAGCTCTTTTTGCTCTTAATAAACTTTCAAAAAGAAATGAGACAGTTTCCATTGCAACAAGTGATGATGTTTCATATACAGTACCCAATAAAGTGTATTTAGGAACTGGTAGTTTTACTTTAAAATTTAGAGTTAAAAAAAGAGTAACTAAACAAAAAATAGTTGTTTATTCTGGTGATAAAAAAATTTTTGAAAAATTTGTTATGGCTATAAATCCCGGTGAAATGCAAACAATAAACATAAATAGAGAACTTGTTTGTGATAAATTATTTTTGTGTATTGAATAAATATGTAAATGATTGCATCCGCTTTTTGCGTGTAGTTTAAAATATTGCCATATGCCAATTTGATATTTTAAATTTATTAGTCGATTCTTAAGGAGATAAAATGAAAATAACTTGTATAATGTGTCCTGTGGGATGCGAATTAAATATTGAAAAAAATGGAGACGAAATTATAGTTAGTGGAAATGGTTGCATTCGTGGAAAACAATATGGAATAAGTGAAGTAACCTCACCTACCCGAATAGTAACAAGTTTGATAAAAACCACAAACGGCATAGCCTCAGTTAAAACAACAAAAGCCGTGCCAAAAAATAAAATATTTGACGTTCTTAATGTTTTAAAAAATTTTAAAAAAGACAAAGTTCAATATGGAGAAACAATAATAAAAAATGTTGCTGACATTGAAGGTGTTGATATAATTGTGACAAGAGATGCGATAGATATTAATTAATGTATATTAATTTACCTAAAAGGTCTTAAGATAAAAATATAAAAAAGGCAAAATTTGTTCTGTACAGATTTTGCCTTTTTTGAAAAAAACTAATATTTTATTAATAAATATTATGTTAACTAATATTTTAAATTCATAATTATTATTCTAATTTTATAATTCATAAACTAAAGAGATTATTCATTTACCACTTTGTCTTTTTCAACACCATCTTCAGATTTTCTAACAATTATAGGTTTAGTGTTATCAGTAATAACGTTTGGAGTTATCACTATTTTTTGAATTGTTTTATCTTCTGGAGCGTTATACATAATATTTAGCATATGGTCTTCTAAAATTGTTCTAAGCCCTCTTGCACCAGTTTTTAATTCAATTGCTTTTTTTGCAACAGTTTTGATTGCTTCTTGGTCAAACTCTAAATCTATATTATCCATTTCAAGAAGTTTTTTATATTGTTTAACAATTGCATTTTTTGGTTCAGTTAATATTTTAACTAGTGCGTCTTCATCTAAATCTTTTAGGCCTACAACTACTGGAAGTCTTCCAACAAATTCAGGTATTAAACCATATTTAATAAAATCTTGAGGCGTAACTTGTTTAAAATAATTTTCCAACTTATCTTCTTTTTGTTTTTTAACTTCAGCATTAAAACCTAAAGAAGATGTTGAAAGACGATTTTTAATCACTTTTTCAAGCCCAACAAAAGCACCGCCACATATAAATAATATATTTGTAGTATCTATTTGTATGTTTTCTTGTTGAGGATGTTTTCTGCCACCTTGAGGTGGAACACTTGCAGTTGTGCTTTCAATTATTTTTAATAATGCTTGTTGAACTCCTTCACCTGACACATCACGTGTTATTGAAGTATTCTCGCTTTTACGTGTAATTTTATCTATTTCATCAATATATATAATTCCACGTTCTGCTTTTTTAATATCATAGTCGGCATTTTGTATAAGTTTTAACAAAATATTTTCTACATCATCTCCAACATAGCCCGCTTGAGTTAATGTAGTAGCATCAGCACAAGCAAAAGGGACTTTTAATATTTTTGCTAAAGTTTTAGCAAGCAAAGTTTTTCCGCAACCTGTTGGCCCAACCATTAAAATATTACTTTTATCTAATTCAACATAATCATCATAGCCTTCTTGTTTGTTTTTGCTATTGTTTTCTATTTTATAATTAATTCTTTTGTAATGATTATAAACAGCAACAGATAAAACTTTTTTAGCTTCATCTTGTCCGATTATATATTTATCAAGCTCTGCCTTTATTTGTTCTGGAACTGGTAAATCAATCTTGCCAAGATTTTTTTCTGGCATTGCTTGATTCATAATTTCTCTGCATATTTCAACACAATCATCACAAATAAAAGCTTCTGCATTAGGGCTTGAAATAAGCTTTTTAGCAATTCTTTGTGGTTTACCACAAAACGAACATTTCATCTCTTTAGTTGTTGTTTGATTTGTATTCATTTTAACTCCTAATCTCTTTTATTAAAAATTCTATCAATTAAACCATATTCCAATGCTTCTTCAGCTGACATATAAAAGTCCCTATCAGTATCTTTTTGTACTTTTTCTAAAGGCTGTCCTGATTGTTCACTTAAAACTTTATTAATTTTTTCTTTAATTCGTTTAATATGATTTGCTTGTATCTCTATATCACTAGCCTGTCCTTGTGCACCACCTAAAGGTTGGTGAATCATAATTTCACTATTTGGAAGTGCAAATCGTTTGCCCTTTGTGCCACTAGATAACAAAAACGCACCCATAGACGCAGCTAGTCCCACACAGATAGTTGTTACATCACACTTAATAAAGTTCATTGTGTCAAAAATTGCAAGACCAGCACTAACGCTTCCACCGGGACTGTTAATGTATAATGAAATATCTTTTTCAGGATCCTTTCCTTCCAAAAAAATTAATTGTGCAACAATACTATTTGCCGTTTCGTCAGTAATTTCACCTGATAAAAATATTATTCTATCCTCTAATAATCTTGAATAAATATCATAAGACCTTTCGCCACTTGTTGTTTGGTCAACCACCATAGGTACTAACATAGTAAACTCCTTTATATCCATTATTTAACTAATGGCAAAAAGCTTTTATTTGCCTTTTGCCATTTAAGTATACACTACTTTTTATATTTTTACTCTATTCTAAAGTGTTGTTTTTTGTAAGAAAAAGAATAACTTTATCCATAAGCATATCATTTTTAATATATGCTAAGTTTTTATCACTTATAGATTTTTTATAATCTTCCAATAATTTATTATATTTTTCCGCATCTGTTGAAAGCCTTGCATCTAATTCTTCATCAGTAACAAGTAAGTTTTCATTTTTAATTAACTGTTCTAAAACCAAACGAGTTTTAACAGCATTTTCTGCTTGAGGTTTATAATTTTCTCTTAATTGCTCAATTGTCGTGTTGGCAAATTTGCAATAATCAACTAAACGCATACCTTGATAAGAAAGACGCATTTCTAAATCTCTTAAAAACATATCAAGTTGTCTATCAATTAAAACTTGAGGAATTTCAACGGTTGCATTTTCAACAACTTTATTAATTAAACGATTTTCATTTTCACGTTTAATATGTTCATCTAAAGTTTCTTGTAAATGTTTTTTAATATCTGCTTTATATTCTTCCAAAGTTTCAAATTCTGAAACATTTGATGCAAATTCATCGTTTAGTTCAGGAAGTTCTTTATTTTCAATTTTATGCAAAGTAATTTTAAATACTGATGCTTTTCCTTTTAAATTCTCTGCAGGATAATCAGCTGGAAATGTTACTTTAATATCTCTTTCCTCACCAACTTTCATGCCAACAATTTGGTCTTCAAAATTATCAATAAAACTATGCGAGCCAAGTTCTAAACGATAATTTTCTGCTTTTCCACCCTCAAACTCTTTTCCGTCAACAAATCCGCAAAAGTCAATTGTAACAAAATCGCCTTCTTTTGCCTCTTCTCCTTCCTTTGCTTCAACAAAGCGTGCACTTCTTTCACGTGCTTGATTCAATTCTTTTTCTACTTTTTTCTCGTCTAAAACTTCAGTATATTTTTCAATTTTTAAACCTTTGTATTCACCTAAAGTTACAACAGGCATTAAAGGTGCTTTTGCAGTTAAAACCAAACCTGTTCCATCAAATTTATCAACTGTTAAACTTGGTTGGTCAATAATTTCAAGTGAAGTGTTTTCACTTAAAAATTTTCCATATTCGTCTGCAAATGCAAGGTCAAGTGCTTCATCATAAAAAACGCTTTCACCATAATTTTTTTCTATTATTTTTCTAGGAGCCGAACCCTTTCTGAATCCTTGTATGTTAAATTTACCTTTGTTTTCTTGATAAGCTTTTTCTACGTAAGAATTCCATTCATCTTTATTTAATGTTATTTTAACTTCGACTTCATTTTTTTCATTTTTAACTATCTCGTACATTATGTAATTACTCCTTTAAAAAATTGTACTTTGAAAATATATCATATTTTATTTTTTTTTACAACAAATTTTTCAATCTTAAAAAAAATACTGATTTATATCAATTAAAAAATAACGTTGAAAACTAATTAGATTTAGATTTCAACGTTATTTTAAAACTAAATGGAAAATTACTTAATTGCTTCATTTTGCAATGTTGTTGTAAGTTCTTTTATTGGTGGTAGTAGTTTTAGGTTTGTTATTTCAAAAACATAAACATTTCTTTTAGAATAATAATACCTCATATCTTTTTTAAGGTCTTTTAACAATTGTGGATGATGTTTTATAAGTCGTCCAAATTTTTTATTAATTACTTTAATTAACTCATAAATTTTTTCATAATCTTCGTTTGTCCTTAATTGTTGATATTTTGCGGATTTAAATTTAATTAACTTTAAACCAGTAACCACGTTTTCAGCAAAAAGATTTAATCTTAATAACAATTTTGCACAATCACTTGGTTTATGAAGATTTAAATAGATTTTTTCAATTTTTTCTATAATACTAATTAATTCTTCTATTCTTTTTGAGAAATTTAAAGAGTTTATATCTTTTTGGTCATTTTTACTTATTGCTCTTATTTTTTTAATACTACAACAATCGTTTACTATTTTGTTAAATATGTCTTTTTCTACAACTTTTCCATATGCAGTCAGAACTGCTTGATTTGCGAAAAAACCCCTATTATTTGACATCAAATGTTCAATTGAAGCAATCTCACTTACATTAATTGGTGCATTATCTGGATAATCAAAAGCATATTCTTTTTTATAAGCATTTTGAATTTGATTTGATAATACGTTTCCAATACTTTTACTTGGGTGAAGATGCACTCCATGATAATCGCTACCACAAGTTTCGTATAATTTACGTTCTTTGCAAACTTCTTCAACTACTTCATCCAAACGAGATTCAAAATTTGAAGAATAGTATTTTTCTATTCCACTAATTTTATAACCGCACGCCTTTTCAAATGCATTTATAAAATAGTTTAAAACTAATTTTTGTTGTTTAATGTGTCCCAAATCAGTATTGTTGTTAAACTTATTATTGTTGGTTGAATAAATATTTTTTAAAGGTATATTTTCTTTTTCGGCGATTGTTCTTAGACCTTGAGTTGTTGTTCTAATTAATGCTGGATGTGCAATAACAAGCTCCCCCCCCGCATCCTTTACAAGTTTAGCGATTTCCGAAACTTTTAATCTGCCAAAACTTTCAGCATCTCTTTGATAACTTAAATAATTTGGAAGAAAATGGTCAATTATTTCTTGAACATTTTTTATATTAATGTTAATTTTTTTATATTTAAAATATTCTTCAACTAAACTTAAAAAAGTATCTTGAAATTGGTCTCCCTTTTTCAAATCGGCCATTGGGCTAAGAACAGAAAATGGAATGTAAATATCATATGTTTCACAAATTGCTCGTCTTGCAGAGCATATTTGCATTCCTAAATTATCTTTATCAGAAAAAAACTTATGAGTGATTTTTGAATATGCCAACATTTCTTTATCATTTTCATTATAGCCATAAGCTAGTGTATGACAACGAGTAAAAAGTCTGGTATTTTCAAAATATTTTGTTAGTTCAATTAGGTCAGTTGTAAATTCAATACCATTAATTAATTTAACGTTTGGATATTTGTTTGGTTGTTGTGAAAGAATTTCTCTAGCCTTTTTAACACCTAAAATTGTGTTATGATCAGCAATAGAAATCACACAATCACCACCTAATTTTTTAGATTTGGTTTGTGCTTTTTCAAGTAATTGTTCGATTGTCATATCACACAGTGGTTCATCAGAAAAAGCTGTATGGATGTGCATATCAACAAAAGCATATCTAGTCATAAGTTCCCCTTTTAGTCATTTGTTTTAGTGTATCATTCATTATTTTAAAATTTAATAAACATTTACTTTATTGAATCTGCTATATATATTTTTAAGTCATCTTTAAGTAAATATTTATTAGTTATTTTTTGAAATAATTTTTTTGCTTCTTCTTTTTTTCCAAGCCTTGCTAAATTTTCAATATAAATAAGTTTCAAAAAAATATTTGATCTATCAAGTTGAGAAAAATAAAAATCAATTTGTTTAGAGTTAATTTCAATGCTATCTTTAATTAGTTTATCCAGCTTGTCATATAAATCATCATTATCTTCTTCTCCACCGAGCTCATCTTGTGATTTTCTGTACCTGTTTGCCATAATTGTTTTTAGTTCAATAGTTTTATTTATAACTCTAACAAGTTTTTCATAATCTTTTGCTTCTATACAAACAAAAGAATACGCTTCATAAATGTTTGCAGGTATTTCAGAAGAATGATTATTGTAAAGTTCTTTATCCAAACCTTCCAAATATTTATATTTTAAAGTATTTTTGAATTCCAAGCTATTAAGAACTTCACCATATAAAACACCTTCAATGCCAGTAATGTCAGTAGAAATGAATCCACAATTTGGACATCTATATACATATATATCTTTATACTTGTTGTAGTTTGATAAATCTTTAGTAATTAAACTATAATTTTCATCTCCATAACTATATGTAGCAAAATTTCCGCAACAAGTACAAAAGCCTTCATCTTCTAAAATATTCATATTATCTCCCCATATTTCTACCAATATGGTAACACATATTATAAAACTTTTCAATAGTTAATTTTATTGTTAAAAAAAAGCATTTATTTTATTATGTTGAAAAATGTATTAATTTATGTTATTATCATTAAAAATATTAAATTTAAATATTTTTTAATAATTTAATTATTTTTTTAATTAATTTTAAAAATTAGGAATCTTTTTATGAATATTATATATTTAATTATTTTTTGCATTTTAGGTTATTCTACTTTAATTTTAGGGTCAATAAAATGGAAAAAATCAATTCTTTACACAATAGCGATAGGTAGCATTGTTAATGCTAACATTTTTCATGCAATTGATTATCCAATAAATATTTTTGGATTGAATTTTGGTATGAATTCAGTAATTTATGTCTTATATTTATTTTGTATTTTAATTATGTACAAAGATTTTGGAAAAAAAGAAACAAACACATTAATTGTTTGTTCTTTAGGTGGAATTATTTTTGCCGCAGCAGTCCAATTTTTAACCAATGTGGCTTCAAATGGTTATGCTATTGAATACTTACAGGACATTTTAGCTTATTTTGCAAGTTGCATTTCTTCGCTTGTTGCAAGCCTTCTGCTAATTAAAATATTTGAAATATTCAACAAAAAACTAAATATTTACATTAATACAGCGTTAACTCTTTTAATTGCAAGTTTTATTGATTCAATTATATATTATGGCATCACCTTATCATTAAAAATTTCTTTTTTAAGTAGCGATTTTTGGATTTCACTTGCTACTCTTTATTTAGGAAAAATAATATCAATAATTTTTGCCGTTGTTAGTTTGTGTTTTTTAAACAGATATTGTAACACAAATAATAAAATTAAAGAAGATGAGAAATAGATTTAATTGCTTGGCTGATTGCATTTACACAATTTTCAAATTTAAACTTGTCTTCATCACATAAATCCAAATTTAAAACTTTTTCTATTCCATTTTTACCAAGTATTGCTGGTTCGCCAATATACATTTTATATTTTTCATTATAGCAAGATACTGTAAATATCTTTTTTGAGTCATCTAATATAGCATTTGTAAGTCTAGCCAAACATATACCTATACCATAACAGGTATTTCCTTTTTTATTTATAATTTCATATGCTGAGTTTCTTACATCATAAGTTATTTTACTCATATCATTTTCAGTAAGATATTCACTTGCTTTATTAAGTCCTATTTGCATATTTTTAAATGGAATAAATTCACTATCACCATGTTCACCTATAACATATCCGTGAATACTTTTTGGATTAATTCCTGTTAAATTGCTCACAAGATATCTAAGCCTTGCACTGTCAAGCAATGTACCACTTCCAACAACTCTGTTTTTGTCAACGCCACTCAAAATTTGTGTTATATTTGTCATTACATCTAATGGATTTGTTGCTATTAAAAAAATACCTTTAAATTTTGTTTTATTTATCTCACTAATTATTGATTTAAAAACTAAAGTATTTTTTTGAATAAGGTCTAATCTTGTTTCACCTATTTCTTGATTTCTGCCTGCTGTTATACAAATAATATCCGCATCATCACAATCTTGGTAATTTCCAGCATAAATGTTGATATTACAAGGACCAAGGCTTTGAGCATGCATTAAGTCCAATGCTTCGCCTTCTACTTTTTCTTTATTTAAATCTATTAAAACAAGTTCTTTAACCCTTGTGTTACGATTGACTAAACTATACGCATAAGCCATTCCCACATTTCCGCATCCTATTATAACAACTTTTGACATTTTAACTCTCCTTAAAAAAGAATATGTGATGTTGCTTTTCGCATTCAATCTAACAAAATCGCAAAATATAATGTTAACATCTGTTGCTAACAAAAGTACAACTCACCTACAACATACAATTAGTATAATATATTGAAAAATAAAAATGCAATTAATATTTGTTAATTATTGTTTTGAGAAGGCGAATCTTTAATGTTTTCACTCTAATCACGCTTGATGTTTATACATACTATCAAAAAGTGTGAACGTTAGTGAACGAGTTGTTTGAAAAACAGCTCAAAAAATTTTGTGTTAGCAAAATTTTACTTTTGAATAGTACATATTGGAGTGAAAAAAGTGTATTTGTGCTTGCAAAAAGTGCATATTACATAGATATTAAGTCGCTATTTGAAAACAAAAATGCCCAAAGTCTTTTAATTAAAGGCTTTGAGGCACATTTGTTGGCGCGGAGTTAGGGATTCGAACCCCAGATAGCTCTCACTATAACGGTTTTCAAGACCGCCGCATTCGACCGCTCTGCCAACTCCGCATATTTAAAATTACTTGGCAAGTATAACAGATAATTTTTATCTTGGCAAGCATTTTTTAAAAAATTTTTTCACAAATTTAAAACAGTTACTAAAATTCATATAAAAAAGGGTTGTTTGATTATTTATTTTGATTTTGCGACTATGTTTGATTTTTTCTTAATTTTCTAAATAATCAAAAAACGTGGACTACCTACGGCACTCCGAATAAGACTCAATTTGCTGAAAATGGCAAATAATATATAAATTTTAGGAATAAGAACCTGCATCGCAGGAACTTGCGTCCCTAAAAAAAATCACTGAAACCCTTGATTTTATGGGCTATTCAGCGATTTTATAGTTGTTGTAAGGAAATATCTACGATATTAACTGCTTTCGCTCACTATGTTCTAAATAAGTTTAACATTGTTCACTCATTTGTTAATAAGACTTTTCTTACAACACACTTGGTGGAGGCGTCGAGAATTGAACTCGAGTCCGAAGTTTATTTATAAAATTTTTCTACATGTTTAGTTTGTGTTTTTAAATTCAACCTTTGCACTTTCACAAACAAAATTACATTAGTCTACCCTTTTAATAAGATTAATCATCAAGGTATTTGATTAAAATTTGTGCCATAACTAAAATTTAAAACACTGGCACTTGTTTTAAATTCGCTCTTTACTTTATAATTAAGCAGCTAAAGCGTAGCTATTTGAATTGTCTGCGTTTATTCGCTTGACCTTTTTTTAGGTGGCACTGGTCAAACCACCACATGCTTTCATTTTTTAAATATAACCCCGTCGAAACCAAGGTCGCCCCCAAATACAAACACATTGGAAATTTTATCTTAATGCATCATATTAAGTATATTCTTAGCGACCTTGGTTTGTCAAGCCATTAGTTAAGCAAACTAATTTTTAAAATATTATCAAAACGCACACAAATTTTGTTACCTAAAACTTTAATTTTGTGTGCGAAAAAATTATTATATAAAATTTATATTCACAAAAATCAAATAACCCTTAAATTTTTTATGGCTTGCTCAATATCTCTTTTTTGACTTTTTTCTTTTAAAGAGTCTTTTTTGTCATAGAGTTTTTTACCTTTTGCTAGTCCTATTAATAGTTTCACTCTATTATTTTTTAAATACACTTTTAAAGGTACTATTGTATAATTTTTTTCTTGCTTTGCTCTGTTTAATTTTTGGATTTCTCTTTTGTTTAACAAAAGTTTTCTGTCCCTTCGTTCTTCTGGTGCATAAGATGAGGTTTTTTCAAATGGTTTAATATAAGCATTTTTTAAATATACTTCATTATTTTTTATCATAACAAAACTATCGGCAAGGCTTATCCCTCCAGATCTTACTGATTTTACTTCTGCACCAACCAAAACGACTCCCGCCTCAAAAGTATCTTCAATAAAATATTCAAAATATGCTTTTTTATTATTGGCAATTAAACTATCTGACATCTTTTGCTCCTTTTAGTTTACCACTACAAATTCTATTTTTCTGTCTTCAAGACTGGCTTTCACTGCCTTAACTTTTATTGTATCTCCCAAACTAAAAATATGATTTTGACCTTTTAGTTTATAAGTTTTTTCATAATATAAGTATGAGTCTTCTGGCAATGTTTCTACCCTAACTAAACCTTCAACTGTGTTATTTAATTCAACATAAAAACCATAAGACTGAACACCTGAAATAACTCCCTCAAATTGTTCATTTAAATGATCTTGCATATAATAAGCTTTATATAAATCATCAACATCTCTTTCCGCTTCAACGGCATTTTTTTCTCTTTCGCTTGAACGAAGCGAAGCATCCACCACAAAATCGTGTAATTCTTCTTTCCTTGAAGCACTAAGCCCATTCTTTTTTAAATCTTCTTTAATTATTCTATGAATACAAAGGTCAGGATAACGTCTAATTGGACTTGTAAAATGACAATAATAATCTAGTGCAAGTCCAAAATGCCCTAAACAATCTTCAGAGTATCTTGCTTTTTGCAATGAGCGAAGGAGAACTTTATTGCAAGTCTTTTCAAACTCTTTCCCTTTTAAACTTTTTAAAACATCTTGCAGATAACTTGGATCAACATCACCTATTTGTTCAGGAGTTGAAACTCCAAGACTATTTACAAAATATAAAAACGAATTGATTTTATCTCTAGTTGGCTTTTCATGCACACGATATATGAAAGGATATTTCCTTGTGGCATAGTGTTTTGCAACTGTTTCATTTGCAACAACCATAAAGTTCTCTATTAATATATGTGCTTCATTTCTTTCTCTTGGCTCAACAACTTTAACCTTTTCATTCTCATCTAATTCAAAATGCGGTTCTGGAATATCAAGATCAAGCATACCTTTTGCTTTTTTTACATCACCTAGGATATGCGAAAGTTCGTTCATTGTAAAAATAGACTCTTTAAATTCAGAAAAATTTTCTAGAGCTTCTTTTTTTCCACGAATAACATCATACACCTCTTCATATGTAAAACGTTTTTTACTACAAATAACACTTTCACATATTTTATGATTTATCACTTCACCATTAGGATTAATTTCCATAATGCAAGATAAAGTAAGTCTGTTTTCACCTTCATTTAATGAACATATTCCATTTGAAAGTTCTTTTGGAAGCATTGGCAAAACTAAATTTGGAAAATACGAACTTGTACCTCTCAAATATGCTTCATTGTCCAATTCAGTATTGTATTTTACATAATTCCCAACATCGGCTATATGCACACCTAAAATATAATTTTTACCTTTTTTAGAAATTGAAACTGCATCATCAAAATCCCTTGCATCTGAACCATCTATTGTGAATATGATTTCATCTCTTAGGTCCATCCTATTGTTTATGTCCTTCTTTTCAACTTTTTGAGGTATTTTACTAGTTTCTTCTAATACTTCTTTTGGAAATTCTTCATATAACTTATGTGCACGGATTAATGCAAGTTCCAAGGTTTTAAAATTATTTTCATCACCTAATATCTCGATTATTTCACCTGTTAATTTGTCAGATTTGTGATTAAATACAACTTTAACTACAACTTTTTGTCCAGAGATTGCACCAAGAGAATTTTTATTTGGCACAAATATCTGCTTGTTAAATTTATTGTTGTCAGGAACTACTATACCATCGCCATGTTTAAGTTTTGAAAACGAGCCAACTATGGTCAAATTATTACGTTTTAAAATTTTAAAAACTTCAGCCTCTTGACTTAAATCGGTTTTTGAAAGAGGATTAATTAAAACCAAATCACCATTAAACGCACCATTAAGTTTGCTTGCTGGCACAAAAAAATCTGGTATGTTAGGATCATTTACATCAACAAAAGCATAGCCTTTATTGTTTCCTATAAGTTTACCTTTTATATATTTAGTATCCCCTATTAATTTAAATTTGCCAGTGTACGTTTCAACAATATCTCCATTTTCTAACAAATTGTTTAAAATTTGTTTAGCATCATTAAAATTAGCATTAAATTTTGTAGCCAAATCTAACACAAGTTCGTTTTTATTTTTAAATTTTCTTTTATTATTTTTAATATAATTTATAACTTGATTTTTTACCATACTTCTCCAATTAATATTATGTTACTATTTATTGCCAAAATTTGCAAATAAAAAGCATAAAACATTTTCAAATTGAAGCGAATATCAATACAAGTTGCTAATATTAGAAAAATAACAAGGTTTTATTAATAAAAAAACAAAATTAATCAATAAAAAAAAACAAGGCACAGTATGTTGTTTGATTAAAAGAACAACATCTAGTTATATCCTTGTTTATTTCACAAATATTTGATTTTATTAAATAATTAACTATTGCATTATAATCCAAGTTAAGAAATATACCAAAACAAAGAAAACAATTACACTAGCAAAAATAATTGTCCATTTTTTTAAACGTCCATCACGACTTTCACCTTTGTTTTGTGAATAATAACTTTCTTGACCTGTTACAGCAGTAGCTCCATTTTCATCTGCACTAGACTGCAATAAAGTTGTGATTATTAAACCAATGGCACAAACAGCAATAACACCTATACATATTCCTCTAACAACAGGAAATACAGTTGTAATAAAATCACTTGAAGCAAGTAATAAATTTAACATTTTTTAACCCCTTTTAAATATGTGCAAATATGAAAATAGTCAAACCTAAAAATATAGCCAAAAAAATAAATTGAACAATTTTAAAAACAAATTTTTTTGCATTAATATGTGTTTTTACAATTTGCATAACCAACATTATATCAATTATTATTAGCATTCCTATTACCAATACTTTCAAAAAAGCATCAAGACCATTAATAAAAGTTATTAAATTATTAAAAAATACTTTCATATTTCACCTTTGTTTAATAGTAACTTTATTTTTAATTTTTGTCAAGTTTTTATATAACATTACAGACCAAAAAGAGAATTGTTAAACTATTAGCTTTGTTGTTTGTTTTTAAATAAAAATTTTTAATTCTAAATGTGATGGGGTTTATAAAACACAAAAACTGTTGTTAAACAACACAACAGACCTAATTAATATGAGCTTTCACTATATCTAATATTTTTGAAATTTGATCATCAACCAGTGAATAGTAGATTTTATTCCCTTTCCTTGTTGTTTCAACAATATTTACATTACGCATTATACTTAATTGATGCGAAACTGCACTTTGTGTCGCCCCTACAAAATCAACAATTTCATTGACTGATTTTGGTTTTTGTTTTATAGCGAATAAAATTTTGACACGAGTTGAATCAGCCATTACTTTTAAAAAAAGACTAATTTTCATTATGTCCAATTCGCTTGGTACGTTATTTTTATCCATATATATCCTTTGGGTTATTATAATTTTTTTTTCCTGTTTTGTAAAGTGTTTTAACAAAACTAGCATAATATTTATCTACTTGAAAATATGAACATAATTTCATATATCAAAAATTATCGTAAAAAAATTTTTTACTCAAATTAAATCTTTTCTTACACACTTTAAAAAATGTTGCTTTTACATTAACGAAGTCATTTTTAAATACAATATGTGCCAAATTAAAATAATTTAAGGTTTTGACGTTATTTAATTGACATAATTATTTATAAATATTAAACTAATGATAGGTAATATAGAATGCAGTATAAAAGAATTATGTGTCTTGATTATGGCGATGTTAGAATAGGTATAGCATTTTCTGACCTTTTGCAAACAATAGCAAGTCCATACTCTACGTATACACGAAAAAATCTACAAGCAGACTTGGATTTTTTTAAGTCACTCGCTATAAGTCAAAATGTAGAATTGGTGGTTATTGGTCTTGCATATAACATGGACGGAACAAGCGGTGATAGAATTGAAAAAACTAAAGATTTTGGAGATAAACTATCAAACTATTTAAATTTGCCAATAGAATATGTCGATGAAAGACTTTCGTCAGTTGAAGCTGAAGACATATTAAGAGAAGCAAAAGTTCCAAGCATAAAACGTAAAGGACTGATTGATAAAATTGCTGCAGGTATTATACTTCAAAATTATCTTAATTCAAGAAAATAAGGAGAATAAAATGGAAAAAGATATTAAACAACAAGAACAAAACATAGATATTTTAGATATTCTATTAGATGAAGACAACGAGGATCCAATTACACTTTATGATGAAAATTCAAAAGCTATTAAATTTGATCAAGTTGCAATCATCCCACTTGAAGAAAAATTATTTGCAATTTTAAAACCTATTGATGAAATCAAAGGCGTAGCAGATGATGAAGCTATAGTTTTTGCAATTAATGAAAATGATAATGGCGAAACAACTCTTATTGTAGAAACAGATGAACCTTTAGCAATGCGTGTTTTTGATGAATATTATAAATTATTAGATGATCAAAATAAAAAATAAGTATTCAAAAATTTTAATATTTAAAATAAAAAAGCAAAATTTTATAACAAATTTTGCTTTTTTATTACCCAAAGATTTCTCGAAAAACAGCAGATGTCGACAAATAGCCCCAAGAGATTTTTTGCCAAACAACTATTGCTTACAAAAGATACGAGAGGAAGTGTTTTTTATGTTTACTTAAACAGTTTTTTTTGCTTACATATCGTCACGCATATACTTTTTTTAATAATCAAACTGTGAGCCAGTTGATTTTTGGCGGGTTTGCTGAAATCAAATTGATTGACAAACATATAAGCAACTTTGCATAGTTTAACTAGATACAATTTTTTAATCTGTTAATTGATGTCAATATTCTCCTTATTGATTCATCTTTTCCCAAAAGGTATAGCATTTCTGCTCCACCTCCAGGAGTTACTGTTTGACCAGTCACAGCTATACGAATTGGCCACATTGTTTTACCAATTTTATATTCTTTTAGAGTTGTGTAATTTGCAATTACTGTATTTAAATTTTCATTAGACCAATCTTGAGTTTCATTTAAAATTGTTAACATATCTTGCAAAATTTCCAAACTTCCTGTTTTATCAAGTTTATTTTTCTTATTTTCAAAAAGCGACAAGTCAAAATCAGAGTATTTGTCCAAAAATTCAAACATAACTGGAATATCTGAAAATTTATTTATTCTACTTTGTGCAAGAGTTGAAGCAAAATCCCATTTATCTTGTAAATATTTTGGAAGTTTTTCTATATATTTTTTTGAGTAATCTAAAAATTGTTGATGTGACAATTGATTAATATAAATTGCATTAAACCAATCTAATTTTTTGTAATCAAAAATCGCATTAGTTTTAACAACACCTGCAAGATCAAACAGTTCTATTAATTCATTTAAAGAATAAACTTCCCTTTCTTGTTTTGGACTCCAACCAAGCAATGCAATATAATTTATGATTGCTTCTTGAAGATACCCTTCTTCAATAAGTTGTGAAAAACTAACCGCTCCATGTCGTTTTGACAATTTACTGACCGTACCGTCTGCATTTTGTCCCATTATAACTGATAAGTGAACAGTTTTTGGTGGTTCCCAACCAAATGCTTCATACAAAAGTTGATATTTAGGAGTTGAAGAAATATATTCTTTACCACGCATAACGTGACTGATTTCCATTAAATGGTCATCTACCACATTGCAAAAGTTGTATGTTGGCATACCATCACTTTTTAATAATACTTGGTCATCTAAAGAGTCATTATCAACAGTTATATCACCATAAACCTCATCATGAAATGTTGTTGTGCCTGTTAGAGGTATTTTTTGACGGATGACATATGACTTTCCTTCAGAAAGGTTTTTTTCAATTTCTTCTTTGCTTAAGTTACGACAATGTCTGTTATATCCAAAAGTTTGCTCGCCTTCTTCGCCTGTATGCTCCTCATCTTGTCCACAAAAACAAAAGTAAGCATTGCCAGATTCAACAAGTTTAAGTGCATACTCTTTATATATTGATTTACGCTCGCTTTGAATATATGGCCCGTACTTTCCGCCCACATCAGGTCCTTCATCGTGTATTAAGCCAGTTTGTTTTAAAGTAGAATATATAATTTCAGTTGCACCCTCAACATAACGTTTTTGGTCAGTGTCTTCAATGCGTAAAACAAACTTTCCATTGTTGTGTTTAGCAAACAAATAAGCATACAATGCAGTTCGCAAATTTCCTATATGCATATAGCCAGTTGGGCTTGGTGCAAAACGAGTTCTAATTTCTTTTTCCATAATTAATCCTTCTTAATTTATCGCTTGATAGTTTAGACCAAAAAACATTATAAAGTCAAATAAAATAACATTGCATCAATAAATAACAATTTGAAATTATGCGATTTACAATTTAATGTAAAGCTTTTTACTTTTTGTAAAAGAAATGTTTTTTTGTGAGGATAAACAAAATCATTTAACTTAAAAATGAATTTTCTTTATTATGCAATACTTACTACTTAAAATAATCGCTTTTAAAAAAAACTAAACAATCCTATAGCCTATTTATTTCTATCCATATTTTTCAAAAATTTTTCATTTGGTACAAAACCATAATACGATTGTTCTAAACCGCTATTATAGAGTTC